>JAYUAH010000741.1:0-3029 GCA_043741415.1 Betaproteobacteria bacterium | reverse complement strand
GGCAAACAATTTAGCCACTATTGGTGTTTTGGTGGAATGCCCGAATTGTTCGTCGAGCATATTGAAATGTTCTACATCTATTACATAGAACCTGAGTTAAACGATAAGTATCCATTAGTCTACGAAAACTTTATTGAGGAATATATAAGCAAAGCCAAAACTAGAGAATTATTTCATGTTTAATTCCGGCCCACGCCGATCATTCGCAATTTGCCTCACTCCGCCTTAATCCCCGCCCGCCGCGCCACCTCCGCCCACTTGGGAATCTCCGCACGAATCAGCGCACCAAATTGTTCCGGTGTGGCGAAGGCGATTTCGTTGCCCATGGCCTTGAAGCGCTGTTGCGTATCGGCGTCGCGCAGCACGGTGTTTAACGCGTCACTCAGCTTCATCATGTCTAGCGCAAAGTCTGCATCACCAAATTCTTCGTCAGCCGCCGGTAGTACAGGCGTGTCTCGCCCGGCCGCTGCGACATGAATATCGCGATCAGTTTTTCTTTGGGGTCGATCCAGAACCAGGTGCCGCCTGCGCCGCCCCACAGGTATTCGCCGACGCTGCCGGGCATATCGTTCATGCCGGTGTACGCACGCACGGCGAAGCCGAGACCGAAACCGTAGCCGGGGTAATTGGAGCCTGCCACCGGGCCGAGGTGATCGGAGGTCATGTGTTCCACGGTTTTGGGCGTGAGCAGGCGCACGCCATCGAGTTCGCCGCCGTTGAGCAGCATAGTCGTAAAGCGCAAATAGTCAGGTGCTGTGGAAAACAAGCCGCCGCCGCCGGATTCGAAGCGCTGCGGCTGGCGCGGGTCGGTCACGTTTGGGCGTTTGCCGGTGGCGGGCTCAATCATCGGGTTGGCCACGCGTGCGACTTTATCCGCGGGCACGCTGAAAAAACTATCCACCATGCCCAGCGGTCTGAATATGCGAGTCTCGAAAAACTGGCCGAGCGTCATGCCCGACACCACTTCGACAATGCGGCCCAGCACATCGGTGGAGCGCCCGTATTCCCAGCGTGTGCCCGGCTGAAACGCGAGCACAGTATTCGACAGCTTGGTGACGAGTTCGGCGTTGGTGTGGTCGCGCGCCTGCTCGCCGGCATCGACATACGTTTTTCGCACCGAGGCCGATGAATTGCCGCGATGGCCGTAGGTGAGTCCCGAGGTGTGGCGCAGCAAATCCTGCACGGTGAACTCGCGCTGCGCCGGCACGCGCGTGAGCACGGTGTTGCCGGCGGCATCTTTGGATTCGACACCGACTTGCAGGCCTTTTAATTCAGGCAAGTATTTGGAGGCCGGATCGGAAATGAGAATCTTGCCTTCTTCCACCAGCATCATGATCGCGGTTGACGTAATCGGTTTGGTCATTGACGCCATGCGGAAAATCGAATCGCGCGTCATCAGCACGCCAGCTTCTTTGTCGCGCAGGCCATTGGCTTCGAAGTGCACTACTTTGCCGTGGCGTGAGATCAGCATCACGGTGCCGGGCAGGCCGCCTGACGCGATCTCGGCCTTGAGCACGCTGTTGAGTTTGTTCAAATCCTGCGTGGAAATGCCCGCCACCTGCGGCCAGCCGATTTGCTGAGTGAGGGTGAAGGTGGGGAAGGTGCTGCAGGCGCTGAGCAGCATAGTTGCGAGTAACAGAAAAAACGCGGCGATTCGTTTCATGCAGGCAACTCCAATTTAAAATGCGATGGGCATAGAAGGATTATTCCACGAATGCGCGTAAATAAAAAACTAAATAAAAACAAATACTTAGCTAATCTACTCTAATACCGGCGGTTTTCACAACCCGCGCCTATTTTTCAACATCGTCACGTATCAACGCACGAAATTGCCGATGACAGACTGGCAAACATGGCCTGCACGCGTCCGCTCATCAAATCGGTCAGTGCTTCGGTCGCGCCCTTATCGCAGACATGAACGGTCTTGATGCCCGTCATGCTATGAAACAATTCGCCCGACAAATGTACGGCGGTGCCGGTGCCGGACGTGCCGACATTGAGTTCGCCGGGACGTGCGCGCGCACAGGCGATGTAGTCCTTGAGCGTTTTCACCGGCAACGACGGCGATACGACGATCGCGTACTGGCTGGTGGCCGTGCGTCCAATCGGCGCGAAATCTTTTACCGGGTCGTACGCCAACTTGGAATAAAGATACGGGTTGATTGCCAACACACCCGTGGTGCCGAACAGCAGCGTATCGCCATGGGGCGTGGCGCGCGCCACCAGTTCCGCGGCGATGCTGCCTGCGGCGCCGGGACGGTTGTCGGTGATCATGTTTTGCTTAACGCCTAAGAGGCGGCGGGCGCGATCGCGCGCGGAATAATGCCGCCGGCGCTGCCCGGCGGGAACGGTGCGATGACGCGAATCGGGCGGGTGGCGGTAGCGGGCGCCACGTTGCTTTGCGCCAGCGCTGCACGGGTAACGCCGCATAACACGGCAACAAGAAGCCTCAGCTAATCAGCGTGCTGTTTTGCGTGCCGGAACCAATCCCGCAGGCTGGCTATTCGCAGGTGTCGGCGCGGGTGTGGTTGAACCCTGCGATGCTGAATTTGAAGGCGCCGAATTTGAAGGCACCGAATTTGAAGGCACCTTATGCACCCAAGGTGGCGGCGGCGCCCCGTTCTGAATGACGCATTTTTCCGGATTCGGATTATTCCGCTCCAGACACTCGCGCGGCAACTGAAAGTCAGCCTGACCCCATGCCGTGCCGCTCAGGGTGCTCAGCGCGGCAAACAAGGTAGATGCGATAACGGCGGCTTTCATCATGATATTTCGACTCGCAGTGGCCGGGCTTTGTTCCCGAATTTATTATAGCAGCGTCGGGAGAAATGGGCCCACTAACTGTCTTGCTTGAAGTCGTCGTGAGGGCCGTGGCGACCCTGGTGGCCGTGATGCCCGTGAGGGGGTTCTTTATGCCCGCTGTGGTAGCGGCGTTCGAAAATCACGTAGAGCGTGGGCAGCACAATCAGCGTGAGGATGGTAGCGGAAATCAAGCCGCCGATCACCACCACCGCCAGCGGCTTTTGTGT
>JAYUAH010000740.1:0-15825 GCA_043741415.1 Betaproteobacteria bacterium | reverse complement strand
TGAGTGTCGGATCGCTCTTCGCCACCGCGATCGCAGCCCTCAGGCCGGCACCGCCGGCACCGACAATCGCCACATCGACTGGGAAGGTCTCCATGGTCGGCCGCTGTCAGCGCGTCACTACCAGTTTCTGGTAGAGGCCGCCGTAGTAAGTCTTGTGCTCGAGGGACGCGGCTTTAAAGTCCGCCGGAAAGTACTCTGTCAGCGGGTGATTCCACAGGTCCATGGCATAGGGCTCGAGGCGGCGGAACACGCCCGTCATCAGCAGACGTAGCGGATGCAACTTCAGCGGCCGGTGGTAGTCGACAATGACCAGTTTGCCGCCGGGCTTCAACACGCGCAGGGCTTCGGCCACCGTGCCACGCCGCACCGCCTCCGGCTGCTCGTGCAGCAGAAAGAACATCAGCACCTGATCGTAACTGGCGTCCGCGGCACTGAGCGAGGACGAGTCGCCGCGCAGTAAGTGGATGCGTTCGTCGGTCGCCAGCTTGCTCGCCAGGTTGCGCAGTTGAATGGGCAGGATGTCGACCACATCCAGGCTCGCAGCGGGCGCCAGACGCTGCTGCAAGCGGGCCGTGAGGTTGCCGTAGACACAGGCCACTTGCAGCGTGCGACCGCTGACCGGTAGCCCGAGATCGGCGAGTGCCGCATCGCGCAGGCTGCCGTAGTTTCCAAACAGGATCAGGTTGACCAGCCATTCACGCTCGAACACCTGCACCGCGTTCGGGTGCACATAAGCCCACCAGTACGTCTGCTCAAGGTAGTGCGGCGTGACCAATGCGACGGCGACCTCGACCGTGGCGGATTCCGCCGCGAGTGCCTCGGCGCCGAACGCGACTGTGAGCTGACTCATCTGCTTCTCCTGGTAGAGATCGATTCGACGCACCGCGCCGCTTGATGCATTACTGATGGCTGTCGCGATTGTCGAACGCTGCTCGCGGGTCAGTCATGTTCACTGGAAGGCACTGTGAGCGTTGCTGGTGCGAACGTCTGTACGGTGCCGAACAGACACACGCGATATAGACTGCGCTGGCGTCGTCGCCGTGTGGCGGTTGTGCAGCGGACGCCGCGGTGAGATGCACCACGGCGCAACCAGGGGTGCGTGCCGCGCGCCTGCATGCGTTTGGGATGCAGATTATGCTGATATAAATTATTGTTTAAAATCAAATACTTACTATAAGTCACGTGCCTGGAACGTGTTGCACTGATTGATTTGTCCGCTGTCCAGCCCGGCGCGGAACCAGCGCACGCGCTGCGCCGAACTGCCGTGGGTGAAGGTCTCGGGCGAGACGTAACCGCGCGACTGTTGTTGCAAGCGGTCGTCGCCGATGGCCGTGGCGGCGGCCATCGCTTTTTCGATGTCGCCGTTCTCGAGGATGTGGCGCGAGCGGTTGGCGTGATGCGCCCAGATGCCCGCGAGGCAATCGGCCTGCAACTCCAGTTTCACCGACAGCTTGTTGTAGTCGACGTCCGACATACGCTGGCGCGCGGCGCTGACTTTGTCAGAAATGCCGAGCAGATTCTGCACATGGTGGCCGATTTCATGGGCCACCACATACGCCTGCGCGAATTCACCAGGCGCATGAAAACGGTTTTTCATTTCATCGAAAAATGCCAGATCAATATAAACCTTTTGGTCACCCGGGCAATAAAACGGGCCCATCGCGGCCTGCGCATGTCCGCACGCAGAATTGATGGCGCCACGGAACAGCACCAGTTTGGGCGCGCGATATTGCGATTTGCCTTGGGCGAACAATGTGTTCCAGGTGTCTTCGGTGTCGGCCAGCACGACCGACACGAATTTGGCCGCCTGATCGCTCTCGGGCGGTTTGTGCGCAGGGCCCGGTTGCGACACTGACGGGGCAGGGCTGCCGCCCCCGCCGCCCAGCAATCCCAATATCATCGACGGGTCCACCCCGAGAAACATGGCCACTACCGCAATCAGCACGACGCCGATGCCGCCGCCCGCGATGCCGCGCCCTATGCCGCCACCGCCACCGCCATCATCGCGACGGTCTTCAACGTTGTCGCTTTCTCTGCCGCCTTCCCACTTCATGGGTTTTCTCCTGTTGGGTGCACAACGCCATTATGGCAAAGAATGATGCCTCAGGGTTACTGCCGCCACACCAGCACGCTAACCGCCGATAAATTGACGGCATTCAGCCAGAACACCGGCGCCGCACCAAAGGCGGAACCCAGCGCGCCGCATACAATGGGTATGCCCACGCGCGTCACATTATTCGCGCTGAGCCGCAGGCCAGTGACTTCGCCCTCGCGCCCGGCGGGGGAGCGGTTAAACGCGATCATCATCGACAACGGTTGCCCACAGCCCAAGCCCAGCCCGAGGCAGAAAGCCATGATCAGTAGGTAATAAAGTTTTGTCGACGCTGGAAACGCCGCGAACGCGGCAGCGGCAAACAACAGGCACGCAAACATCACGCGTTCACCGCGCCAGCGCCGCAGCAGGGCGGGCATGGCAAAGCGCGTGATGAATGCAGCGAACGCATACACACCCAGGATCACGCCGATGAGGGTCGCGGAAAAATTGAGCTGGTGCCCATACACCGGCAGGTAAAACGAAAACAAGTCCCAGACGGCGACGATCATGCCGCTGATAATCACCACGCTGCGCACCGGCGGCAGCTTCAGCAATTCCAGCGCGCTGCGTTTGCCGCCGCTGCTGTTGCTCGCACCGATGTGGTTGTAGCCGCTGAGAAACGGCAGCACGGCCGTGGCGAAGAGGGCGCCGAGGCTCTCGCCGAAATACGTCATCAGCATACCGGCACACATCACCGCCGCGCCGCCCATCAACGGCATGCGCACACTCGGCGTTTCACATACTGAACGGATATGATGGCCTTTGATATACTCACACGCAAGGCATCCGCTACTTTTTATTCTCGAGAGAATTTTGCAGCCATGAATCAGGAGATTTTATGAAACAACTCAAACTCCCCGCCGTATTTATGCGCGGCGGCACCAGCAACGCAGTGGTGTTTCACGCCAAGGATTTGCCGTGTGATCGCGCGCAGTGGGATGAAATTTTTCTCGCCGCGATCGGCAGTCCTGATCCGTACGGCCGTCAGCTCGACGGTATGGGCGGCGGCGTGTCGTCGGTGTCCAAGGTGTGCGTGGTGGGGCCGTCGAGCCGCGCGGATGCCGACATCGATTACACCTTTGCCCAGGTGCAGGTGAAAAAAGCCGAAGTCGATTACAGCGCCAACTGCGGCAATATGTCGTCGGCGATGGGGCCGTTCGCGGTGGACGAGGGTATTTTCAAAGTCAGTGGAGGAAGCGGAGAGGCGCTGGTGCGCATTCACAATACCAATACCAAAAAAATTATTCAGGCGCGTTTCAACCTGGATGAAGGCTTGTCCGAAGTCGATGGCGACTTGGCGATTCCCGGTGTATCCGGCACCGGCTCACGGGTGCGGCTGGAATTTTTGCAACCCGGTGGCGCCACCACCGGCAAGCTGCTGCCCACCGGTAACGTCACCGATGTCATCGATGTGCCGGGTATCGGCAAACTCACCGTGTCCATGGTCGATGCCGCCAACGCCACGGTGTTCGTGCGCGCTGCTGATCTGGGACTCACAGGCACGGAAATGCCCGATGCCCTCGAAGGCAATGTTGAGATCATGAAAAAACTCAGTGCCATACGCTTGGTCGCGTCGGTAGCCATGGGCATTTCTAAAAATGCCGAAGAAGCAGTAAAAAAATCTGCCGTGCCGTTTGTCGGCTTTGTTTCGCAAGCGCAGGATGCGACGTTGCTCACCGGCGAATCCATCAAAGCAGGTGACATCGATCTCACCGCACGCATGTTGTCGAACGGCCAGCCGCATCGCGCGCTGCCATTGACGGTGTCGCTGTGCACCGCAGTGGCTGCGCGCATTGAGGGTTCAGTCGCGCATGCCGCCACGCGTGTCAGCAATGACCCGAACGCGCCGATACGCATCGCGATGCCGTCGGGCATACTCACCGTGGCCGCGAGCGTCGCGAAAAAAGATGGCCAGTGGCACGCCGAGCAGGGCGCGTTTTATCGTACACAGCGGCGGCTGTTTGAAGGTTACGTTTATGTGCGCGCGTCACTGGTGCCGGGGTTAGTGGCGGCGACGCGCGGCAAGCTCAAAGCAGCATGATTTTGCCGAGATAGATAAATATTGTTTAAAAACAAATACTTACGTATTTTATGCTGCACCGGCGCAAGCGACGATAACGGTTCCGAGCTTGGCCTGAAACTCCACCGCCTCATGCGCTTCACTGGTGCGCGCCAGCGAAAAAACCGCCGACACCGTGTGCTGCATGCCGCCTGCTTTGAGCCATTGCACAATGTCTGACTGCGCACGTTTACGCGCAGCGTGTGGTGCGCCGTTGAGCAGCACGGCGTGTATCGAAAGATTTTTGCGCATGAGTTCCGGCGCGGTGATGGTCGGCGTGGTATTGCCTTTGGTGGCGTAGTACGCAAGCGAGCCATTAGCAGCGAGCAGCGGCAGCGTTGTCGCGAGATTGCCGCCGAAATCCACATCAACCACGTGATGCACGCCGGCGTTGGCGGTGAACTCACGCACGCGTGCAATCACATCTTCGCTGCGATAGTTGACTGTGTAATCAGCACCGGCTGCCGTGGCATGCGCGGCTTTCTCGGGTGAACTCACGGTGGCTATCACGCGTGCACCGAAACGCTTGGCCCACTGCACAGCATAGTGGCCGACCGCACCCGCGCCACCGGTGACGAGCACGGTTTTCCCTGCAAGATCGTCACCGGTATTGCCAAATAAGGTGACGCAGCGGTGCGCCGTCATGCAGGGAATGCCAAGGCAGGCGCCTTCATCGAAGCGCGTGGTTTCCGGTAACTCGGAAACCAAATCCACATTCAACGCAATGTAGTCGGCTGCGGTACCCAACAAGCGCCCGCCACGCTGCCCGTTGTAGAGCCACACGCGGCGCTTGAGCCACGCCGCATCGACACCCGCGCCGACTTCATCGACGATGCCCGCGCCGTCGCTGTTGGGAATGATCAGCGGGCCTTCCATCGCATAGCTGCGACCGACGGTGCGATTGGTGTCGGCGGGATTCACCCCCGATGCATGCAAACGCACGCGCACTTCGCCCGCAGCGACGTGCGGCGTGGGTTGTTCGCCGTATTGCATAACGTCGCTGGGTTTGCCTTGCTTTGTATACCAAGCTGCTTTCATGTTCACTCCACTTTCATGCCTGCGGCTTTAACCACCTTGCCCCACTTGACGATTTCCGAACGCAAATGTTCGGCAAACGCTTCCGGATTTTTATCGACCAGTTCAGCACCTAACGCGGTGAAACGCTCGCGCGCATCGGGTTCTTTGAGGCCGCGCGCGATTTCGGCGTAGAGGCGCTGCACGATGTCGCGCGGCGTGGCTGCGGGGGCGAGCAGGCCGTACCACGCGCCGACTTCGTAGCCCTTGAGGCCGGCTTCGGACAACGTGGGGATGTCCGGCGCGCGCGCTTGCCGATTTAAGGTGGTGACCGCAATCGGCCGTAAACGTTTGGCGCGTAGGGCTGTCAGCCCCGTCGACATACTGTCGAACAGCATCGACACCTGGCCGCCGATGGTATCTACTTGCGCGGGCGCCATGCCTTTGTACGGAATGTGTCTCAACTTAACATCTGCCATCATGTTAAAGAGTTCGCCGGCGAGATGTCCCGCGGTACCGTGGCCGGCTGACGAGAAGGTGAGCGTCCCCGGTTGTTTTTTTGCCAGCGCGATCAGCTCCGGCACAGTACGCGCGGGCACGGCGGGATGCACCAGCAGAATATGTCCCACGGAAGCATACTGAATCACCGGCGCAAAATCGCTCATCAGGTCATACGGCAATTTGCTGTAGAGACTGGGATTCACCGCAATCGAAAACGACGGCACCATCAGCGTGTAACCATCGGGAGGCGATTTGGCGACGAGGTCCGCACCGATGTTGCCGCTGGCGCCGGGGCGCGCATCGACGATGATGGGTTGTCCCCATGCGGCGGTGAGTTTCTGGCCGATCAGACGCGCGTAAATATCGGTGGGGCCACCGGGGGCGAAGCCGACAACGATGCGTATTGTTTTGGTGGGATAGAGTTGCGCGACTGCGTTGAAGGAGCCGAACAAAAACGTAGCGCACAGCATTATCCGTCGCATACTGCGGGTCTCGGCAAAGTTTGTGATTGCAGCAGTGTAGCATCGGTCGCGAGTGGCACAATGACGCACGGGTCAATCCGTCAATAAGTTATAAGTATTTTTTTTGAACGATTTTTATGACAAAAACCAATCAGTGCTCGCGAGCGATTTTACGCACGGGCGCAAGCGCCCTGTTGTGGCTGTCGTGCAGCAGTTATGCCGTTCAGGTGTGTGAACTCAACGGACAGTGGGTGAACACGGCCAACGGCAGCACCACCGCCGGCAAGACCGGCCTGATACGCTGCCGTGACGGCGAAGGCGGGCCGGTGGTGCGCGAGCAAGAGCTGCAGAACGGTGTGTTCATGGGCGTGGTGCGCTACTTTAGGGACGGTGCACTCGAACGCGAGTACAGCGTCAACGAACAAGGCAATCGCGACGGCCGCTCGCGTGAGTTCGCCGTCAAGTCAGGTACGAATCAGCTCGTGCGCGAAGAAACCTTGCGCAACAGTACCACGGTGGGCATTGCGCGCACCTGGTACGAATCGGGGCACCTGAAGCGTGTGGCCTTTCACAAAGACGACGGGCGCAGCGAAGCGGTGGCCGAGTTCACTGCCGACGGCAAGCTCACCGATCTCACTTGTGCGGGCCGCGCGCAGCTCGCGCCGCACGCCGACGATGCCGCATGGTGCGGGCACAACAGCAGCAAACCCGTCGCGGTCACGCTGTATAGCGGTAACGGTCAGGTGAAGGGCACGCTCACGCACGAGCGCGGCGAGCGCCGCTACACTGAGTGGCTGTGGGGCAACGGCAAACCGCGCGAGCAAATCGAGAGCACCAAAGAGGGCCGTACCGAGCGCACGTTTTCGCAAGAGGGCGTCAAGCGACGCGAGGTGCAGTGGGTTAAACACGGCAGCGGTGCCGACGCGCGACAGAGCATGGCCGTAGATCGCGAGTACCACGAAAACGCTACCTTGGTGCGCGAACGTCAATTTACGCCCACTGAGCGTGGCGCCGAGTTGCAACTGGAGCAGCGCTGGTATCTCAACGGCCAGCCGCGCGAGAAAATGGAACCCGTAACACTGGACGGCAAAGCTGGGCAGCGCGACACGCGTTACCACGACAACGGGCAGATCGCGTTTGATGGCGGCTATCTAAGTGGCGATCGTAGCAATGGGAGCGGACGCACCGCCAGCGGCGTGCACAAAACGTTTGATGCCAACGCACGCCTGCGCAGCGAACGTTACTACGATGCGCGCGGACGCGTTGCGCGCGAGCGTGAGCTGGATGAGTCAGGCACGGTAACGCGCGACGATGAGTTGTTCGAAGACGGTTCGCGCAAGGCTCACGCGCGCTGAGCGCGGTGGCTACGCGCTCAGCATTAAAATAAACGTAAGTATTTATTTTTAAACAATATTTTTATTTCGACGACGCACAGTTAGTAGCGCCACGCCGAAGGCCAGCAGCAGCAGCGTCGCCGGTTCCGGTATTGCGCGTAGTGCAGCTTGCGCGATAATTTTGTCTGCCGCGGTGGTGGGGTGTATGCCATCCCAGAACAGCGTGGTATTCGGCGCGGCGATGCAGGCGGCGATCGCGGCGCAGGCCGAGGTGACGTCGGTGAGTCCGAAGGTAGCGGGATTGGCCACCATGTTGTCGACCAGCGCGAACGCGTTCAATTCGAAAATATGCGTATTGGGTGGCGTCAGTAAAGCGGCGAGTGCGGCGTCCAGCGCGTTATTCATGGTCGCGGCAAGCGAACTGGCCAACGCCGACGCCGGTGCGCCCAAGGATCGAATTGCCGGCGTTTTGCCGATATCAGGAATATTCACCAGCAGCAAATCGTGCGCACCCGCCGCGAGCAAGCGCGCAATAATGGTGGTGGTATTCGCCACAAACTGCGAGATCAACAGCGCGGGGTTGCCGCCCACTGCGGCGGTTTGAAAAGCATCGCGCGCATCGTTGCCGCCGCCGGCCACGACATAGAGATTGCTCGCCGCGGCCACGCCACCCGTTTTGGTCAGAAACTGACTGGTCTGGTCGAGCAGGTTGAATGGAAACCCTGCGCCCGCCGGCCCCGTGCGCGCGCCGCCAAAGGCATAGTTGTTGCCGCCTGCAAGGGACGGCGCCAGCGGCAAGCCCAACGAGGCCGCGAAGTAGTCGACCCACACCGGGCCGTTGCTGTAGCGGTTGGAGGCGTAGGGCAGCGTCGGAATAAAAGCCTGGCTCGGAATCGGTGTTGGCGTGCGGCTGCCCGGCGGCACTGGCGGCGTAAAGGCGCCGCCGAAGGTATCAAAAAATATTGCATTGTTGCCGGTGTCGGAAAGACTGTCGCCGAACACCACCAGCCCGGTGTACGGCATGGCGTAGGCGGATACGGTTACGAAAAAACTCATGCACAGGGCTGCAAGTGTTGCGCCCGGAAAATAACAAAAGTGACAACGGATCGATTTCATGACTCCCCCTTGTGATGGTTGCAATCGAATTCTAATCGAATGCGTGCAGCGTTTAGTTTGAAATTTGCGCAACTCCGATTAGCGCAGCGCGAACCGCACCAGCAAAACCAGTAAGGTCACCACCACCACGCCCGCGATAGCCGCGCCGACGGCCGCCTGCAACAACGTAATTTTCACGCCATCGCGCTCCCAGGTGCCTTTCTTGCCGATCATGCATAGCGCCCAGAACATGGTGGCGGCGACTTGGCCCACGGTGGCTTTTTGCAGCGGCGGTTGGGGTGGGATGACTTCGGGTTTCTCGGCGGGCAAAACAGCTCCCGGGTGTGGTGCAATATGGTGCACGGGTGAGCGCACCGGCAGCATGAACGCGCAGTGAAACTGACGCCAGTGCGCACGCTGGCGCGCATTGCCAGCGCGCGCGCCGAAGCCTATAATTCAACGCTCATTCCGCGCTACGATTTTACACTAACTATTTGTTTTTAAATAATTTTCTACAGCGCAATCGCGCTGGAAGCACGCGCTTTCACGGAAAGGGGATTTCATGAAGTTGGACATCAATCGTGTAGATTTAATTGTCGGTGTGATCGGCACGGGCGCCATGGGGCGCGGCATCGCGCAAGTCACCGCGGCGGGCGGCATGAATGTGCTGATGACGGACGCGCGGCCGGGTGCAGCGGCGGAAGCCAAGGATTTCATCGGCAAAATGTTGGATCGCGCTGCCGAAAAAGGCAGCATCAGCAAAGAAGAAGCGGCGGCGGCCACCGCACGCATCACCATCGTCGGCAGTCACAAAGACATGAAACCCTGTCACGTGGTGATCGAAGCGATTGTGGAAAACCTCGATGCCAAACGCGCGCTGTTCGCCGAGCTGGAAGAAGTGCTGACGCCCGATTGCATCATGGTGTCGAATACCTCGTCGATGTCGGTGACCACCATCGGCGCGAAGTTGAAGACGCCGCAGCGTTTTGCGGGTTTTCACTTTTTCAATCCCGTGCCGCTGATGAAACTGGTGGAAGTGATCTCCGGCCAGAACACCGATGACGCCGTGTGCGATGCGCTGATGGTGCTGGGCAAGCGCATGACGCGCGAGCCGGTGCGCCTCACCGATGCGCCAGGATTTTTGGTTAATCAAGTGGGCCGTGGATTTTCGCTCGAAGGCTCGCATCTGGTTTACGAGGGCATTGCCACCTTTGCCGATGTCGATCGCGTGATGCGCGATGTCGGCGGCTTTCGCATGGGGCCGTTCGAGTTGATGGATTTGACCGGGCTCGATGTGACGCAGCCGGCGTCCAGTTTGATTTACAACCAGTTCTTTCAGGAGCCGCGTTATCGGCCCAACCTCATCATGCAGGCGCGCTATGAAGCGGGCGTGCTGGGGCGCAAAACCAAAAATGGTTTCTACAAATACGATGCCGAGATGAAAGCCGCACAGCCGCCCGAAGCACCGGCGCCTGCTGCACGGCCGGAGTCGGTGTGGGTCAGCGGTGTTGAAGCTACGGGCGCTGCGAAGTTGAAAGAGTTACTGAGCAAACTCGGCGCGAATGTGGAGCAGGGCGCGCAGCCGTCTTCCAACGCGCTAATTTTGGTAACACCCGTCGGCGAAGACGCAACCACGGCGGCGACCTCGCAAGGGCTTGATCCCAAGCGCACTATCGCCGTAGACACGTTGTTCCCGATGGTGAAACGCCGCACCATGATGACGACGCCGATTACCGACGCGGCGTATCGCGATGCGGCGCATGGTTTGCTCGCGTCCGATGGCGTGCCGGTGACGGTGTGCCGCGATAGCCCCGGCTTTATCGCGCAGCGCATCGTGGCAATGATTGTTAATATTGGTTGCTCGATTGCACAAAGTCGCACCGCATCGCCGTCCGACATCGACAAAGCGGTAACGCTGGGCTTGAATTATCCGAACGGCCCGTTCAAGTTTGGCGATGTGATCGGCGTGCAAAACATTCATCGTATCCTTGAGAACATGAACAAGATTTACGCCGACCCGCGCTATCGTCCGAATATTTGGCTGACGCGCCGCGCGAAACTCGGCGTGTCCTTGCTGACGCCGGAACCGTAACCCGTAATAATTCATAACTATTTGTTTTTAAAAGGAAATTATAATGCTAGACGCATACATTTATGAAGGTAAGCGCACTCCGTTTGGACGTCATGCCGGCGTGCTGGCCAAGGTTCGTCCGGACGATATGCTGGGCGGTGTGATCAAAGCGGTGGTTTCCAAATCCGCGTTCAAGCCGGAGCAGATTGAAGACGTGATCGTCGGCTGCGCCAATCAGGGCGGCGAAGATAGCCGCTGCGTCGCGCGTCACGCGCTGTTGATGGCGGATCTGCCGATTGAAACGCCGGGCACGGTGATTCAGCGCAACTGCGCGAGCGGCTTGGGTGCACTGGTGCATGCGGCGCATTCAATCACGGCGGGCGAGGGCGATGTGTTCGTGGTGGGCGGCGTGGAAAGCATGAGCCGTTCGCCGATCGTGATGAGCCGTGCTGAAATGGCGTTTGACCGCGGCATCAAGTTTTATGACAGCACCATCGGCCCGCGTTTTTCCAACCCGGCGCTGGTGAAGCGCTTCGGCGACGATCAAATGCCGCAGACCGCCGATAACCTCGCGCGCGAATACGGCATTACGCGCGAACAAGCTGATATTTTCTCGGCGTCGTCGCAAGCCAAATACGCGGTGGCCAAAGGCGAAGGTTTCTTCGCCGATGAAATCGCGCCAGTCGAATTACCGCCGACGCGCAAAGGCCCGGTGCCTGCGGTGGTGGATGACGAGCATCCGCGCCCCGGCTCTGACTTCGCCACACTCGCAAAAATGAAAGCGCTCTACAAAGACGGCGTCACCACCGCCGGTAATGCGTCGGGCGTGAATGATGGCGCGGTGTGTTTGATGGTCGGCTCCAAATCAGCCGGTGAAAAAGCCGGCGCCAAACCAATGGTGCGCATCATCGCCAGCGCGTCGGCCGGCGCGCCGCCGCACATCATGGGCATCGGCCCGGTGGCGGCGTCGAAAAAAGCGTTGGCACGCGTGGGCCTGTCGATTAATGACATGGACATTATTGAAATCAACGAAGCGTTTGCGGCGCAAGTGCTGTCGTGCCTGAAAGGGCTGGAGGTTTCGTTCGACGACAAGCGCGTGAACCCGAACGGCGGCGCGATTGCACTGGGCCATCCGCTGGGTGCGTCGGGTGCGCGCATTGCGCTGACAGCGGCACGTCAATTGATGCGCAGCGGTGGACGCTACGCGCTGGTGAGCCTGTGCATCGGCGGCGGGCAGGGCACGGCAGTGATTTTGGAACGTGTATAAGTATTTGATTTTAAACAATAATGTAGGATGGGTGGAGTGCAGCGTAACCCATCGGTCTGGGAGGTTGTGATGGTGATGGGTTGCGCTGCGCTCCACCCATCCTGCGTATACTTTTCGGGCCGGCCGCAGTTACGCGCCGGCCTTTTTATTCGAGAAACACTATGACCGATTTCACCAAAGTCACACTCATCGGCGGCCAGTTCAAATGGGACGATCCGTTTTTGGTCGAAGACCTGCTCACCGACGACGAACGCGCGATCCGCGACACCGCGCGCGCGTATGCGCAGGAAAAACTGCAACCGCGCATCCGCGATTGGAATCGCACCGAGTCGTTTGATCCCATTGTCATGCGTGAAATGGGTGACCTGGGTTTTCTCGGAGCGCCGCTCGAAGGTTATGGCTGCGCGGGTATTGGTTACGTCGCCTATGGTTTAGTGATGCGCGAACTCGAGCGCGTAGACACTGCGTTTCGCTCGGCGTGCAGCGTGCAGACCGGATTGGCGATGACGCCGATTTACGCCTATGGCAGCGAAGACCATCGTCAAAAATATTTGCCGAAAATGGCCACCGGCGAAATGCTGGGCTGCTTCGGCTTGACCGAACCCGATCACGGCTCCGATGCCGGCGGCATGAAATCACGCGCGAAAAAAGTGCCCGGTGGTTGGCAACTCACCGGCACCAAGCTGTGGATCACCCATGCGCCGATCGCGCATGTCCTGGTGATCTGGGCTAAGGACGAAGAGGGCGCCGTGCGCGGTTTCATTCTTGAACGCGGCATGAAAGGTTTGTCCACGCGCAAGATCGAAGGCAAATTTTCCGTGCGCGTGTCGCAAACGGGCGAAGTCGTGATGGATCAAGTATTCGTGCCCGATGAAAACTTGCTGCCCGGCGTGACGGGGCTCAAAGGTCCGTTTGGTTGTCTGAATAACGCGCGCTTCTCCATTTGTTGGGGCGCCATGGGTGCGGCTGAAGCCTGCTGGCACATCGCGCGCCAATACACCATGGATCGCAAGCAATTCGGCAAGCCGCTGGCGGCGAATCAACTCATTCAGAAAAAATTGGCCGACATGCAAACCGAAATCAGCATCGGCTTGTTGTCAGTATTGCATTTGTCGCGCCTGCGCGAGCAGGGCAAGGCGACGCCGGAAATGGTGTCGCTGGTCAAGCGCAATGCCACCGGCAAGGCGCTCGACATTGCACGCCTGGCACGCGACATGTTGGGTGGCAATGGCATCTCCGATGAATACCACGTGATACGTCACATGATGAATATGGAAACCATTAACACCCTTGAAGGCACACACGATATACACGCGCTGGTGCTGGGCCGGGCGCAGACGGGAATTTCGGCGTTCTAAACTCAAACAAATGGGCATAGTGAGATGCCCCCCACTAGGGATAGTGGTTTAAAAAACCCAGCCCCCAAGCGTGTTGCGTGCATGGGACAGCGCGCTTTCAGCGCGCAGCGGATTTGCTTGACCGTGACTTATGTCACAGGTATTTTCCTTTAAAACAAGGGGCAACGTCCGTTATTTCAAGCACAACGGGCAGTCTTCGATCCAAGCAACTGATGTAAAACAATTCGTAATTCTAATGCGCTTAACAGCGTGTGGCGTGCAGCACGCGAAGTGGCTTAGTGTGACTTATTTACTGGCAATCCGGGTTGGGCATGATTACTGTCTTGCATTATGCCCATCTATCCATACGGCACCGACCCCCGTCGCGAACATCCGCGACGGCAGGGCTCGGACATGAAAGAAAGGCTCAATGTGGCCGAGCGAGGCAATATGGATGACCCAGGTAAACGGCGTCTGCAAGCCGTGACGCCGGGTGAAGGGGCCGATCGAGGCGACGCTGTATACGCCAGCACCAAGGGCGCCAGTGCCAGCAGTGCCACGAACGCGACCAATACCACCAAGAGCGAACGGCTGACGCTGGTCATCGACGAGCTGCCGCACGCCGCCTACATGGTGAACCACAAATTCGAGGTAACCTGGTTTAACGAGCAGGCGCGCCTGGAAATCCCCGGCATGCTCGGTGAAATGCCACCGCATACCGACGATCGCAGCATTTTTCGCTTGCTGCTCGACGACGGCAGGGGCGAAATCAGCGACAATACACGCTCGATGCTGGGACTCAATCTCGCGCTCGCCAAAGCGCGTATGAATCTCTCGGCAATACTGCAGCCGTTGCGCGGCATATCGGGTTCACGCGCGCAATTGCTGGAGCAGATGTACGAAGAAGCAGAAGCCGCGCGTGCACACGTCGTGGTTGAGCTGCCGATGGTACTTAACGTGGGGGACAGCGCGCAGGACTATGCCGCTTACGCCACGTCATTTCGCGAGGGGATTTTAGTAGTGATTGCACCACGGGGGCAGGATAGCGACGAGTTAAAGGCTCTGTTAAGCCGCCGCGACGTGGTGATACGCACGCTGCTGTCGCAGCGCCTGCCGATGCTGACCGATCTGGTGGTGCTGGTGGCCGACCTGCAGGAATCGGTGAAAATTTGTTCCGAACTGCCGCCGGACGAGTACTTCGAGCTGATCAACAAGATCTGGGCGACGGCCGGCGACATTTTCCGCAGCTATTACGGTACCTATGGCAAACATGTCGGCGACGGCATGGTGTATTACTTTTTCCCGCAGCCGGACTCCAACTACATTTTCAACGCCGCGGTGTGTGCGATGGAATTGAAGGCGGCGATGGGGCGCTTGTCCAAAGAATGGCAACTGCGAAAAAACTGGACCAACGAGCTCTATTTGAACACGGGCCTGAACGAAGGGCAGGAGTGGCTGGGCACCTTCCATACTGCCACCAGTATCGAGTTTGTGGTGCTCGGCGAGACCATCAACCACACCGCCCGCCTGTCCGACATGGCCCGCTTCGGCCAGGTGTGGGCCACCAAGAATTTCATGAGCAAGCTGCCGCCGGATTACCGCGACCGCGTCGAGTTTGGGATCGAACGTGTCGGCGCCAACGGGCAGCGCATGCTGGTGCAGTCGAGCTATTCGCGCGTGGGCAATCTGGTGGATGTGGAAACCGGACGCTACATTAAATTACAGGATATCGCGGGCTTGGCGGTGACGGAAATTCGCAACATCAAATCCTGATCCCTTCTGCCGCTCAACCCGCAAACCCCGGCTATGCTGCCGGGGTTTGCATTGGTGGAGTTTAAACATGGCATCAGCGGACGGCTTCGTGCTTGGAACTATTCCTGTTGGGCCTTCGCGCATGCTTGCCAGCTGGATCGCTGTGACGGGGTGCCTGGCTGCGGGATTGTCCCTGGTCTATCTGCCGCTCAGCGCGGCCCTGTTGGTGTGCGGGGTGGTGCTGTGGCAAGGCTGGGTCCTAATGCGGCTGCACGCCCTGCAAAGCGATCCCGATGCGTTCACGGCGGTCCGCTGCGAATCCGATATGCTGAGTTACCAGTTGAAGCGGGGCCCGTGGATCAGCGGCCAGATACTTCAGGGTGGGCTGGTGACGTCGTGGCTCACCGTGGTGCGCGTGCGGGATATGGCGGATTACAGCAAGCGTGCGAAGACCAGGGTTCTGGTGCTGTTGCCGGATCGACTAAACGCTGAAGACTACCGACGCTTGCGAGTGTATTTGCGCTGGGTGCCAGAGGGGTAGGACGGTGCGAAGCGCCTATAGCGGCTCGGCCAAGTCCGAATGTCCATTACAACGCATAATTTTACATAATATACATTATACGAATAATTTAATCCAAAGATGAATGGCCGACCTTGGCGTCACGTCCTTACTCCTTAGCCCCGGCTTTGACCAATATCCGCGCCACTTCATCCTGATTGCGCTGCTTGGCGGCTTTCAGTGCGGTAACGCCGTTGGGTGCGGTATGGCTCACGTTGGCGCCGTATTCCATGAGCAATAGCACGGCTTGCGTTTGCCCCTCGCGCGCCGCCAGCATCAG
>JAYUAH010000739.1:0-7132 GCA_043741415.1 Betaproteobacteria bacterium | reverse complement strand
TTTTGGTCATCGAACGCAACGGTGCAACAGCCACCGGCGGCGGCACGCCCTTCAAGAAAATCTATATCGCCGATATCAACGCTGTCGCCAGCGGTGGGTTCGCGCGCAAGACAGAACTGATTGATTTGATGAACATAAGTGATCCGCACGACTTGAACGGCGACGGCAGCACGATTTTTACCTTCCCCTTTGTCACCATCGAGAGCGTGCTGATTCTGAACCCGACGACCTTGCTGGTGATCAACGACAACAACTATCCGGGCAGCGGTGGGCGCGATCTGAATTCAGACAACACCGAGTTCCTGAAGCTACGGCTGGCCCAACCCCTTGCCGTCCAGCGTGCTCAGCGAGACGACCGAGACGAACAGGATGACGAGGATCATGACGAACGCAAAGCGCAGTAGCGCCGCTTAGGCGGCGCTCAGCAGCGTGCGGCGCCGCGCGCAGCATCGGGTCACGCTGCCGCCGCCCTGCCAGATACTGTAGTGCCGCCTTCAGGAGAAATTCATGACTACGGTGAAGCTCACGCGCAAGGAAGTGGGCACGCTCAAGAAATATCCAAAAATTCTGGGCGCGTCGCGGCAACTGTTGCACGCGTGCAAGAAAGTGATCAAGAAAGTCGTCGACATGCCGGAGTATGCGAGTAAGCGCAAACGCCAAACCGCGTATAAACGCATTATCAGCATTTGCCAGAAGGCGATTGATCGGGTCGAAAAGTAGACACGCAACAAGTGACCGGTCAGATTTCTTCGTGTGTATTCACGGTCGCGTCAAGTATGCGTCCGGTTCACCCGGCTGCCGCCGTGCCGCCACGGCACTAGATAGAGAATTATTATAAGCATTTGTTTTTATTGATAATTTTATGTCTACGTAGTAGTGCAACGCGGGGCCACTTGCGGGCGTTGCGGTGCGCGCATCGTGCGCAACGCGGCTGCCGCGCGTGTTAACGCTTATGTCCGTGCTGAGCGTAGTGCAGCCGGCGGGCGCACGCCGAGCGCCAACGTCGATTGACGCCACCTCCCCTGAACGTGCCGGGACATCCAATGGCGAACCGCAGGGCACATGCCGCGGCGGCCCGCCCGCCTAGCGGTGAAGTGCCTGCCATGGCAATATTACAGCCTGATGACCGGCGACATTTTTCTGTGGTGGATGCTGCTGTGCGCAGTCGGCGCGTTCAATATCCTCGCCTGGTCGTTGTCGGCGACAGTGCTCGCGCGGCGGCGTGCGGTGTTGTCCGTCGACGTCTATGCTGCGCGCCGGATGCAACTGTTCCTGTCGGCGGGATACGTCTTCGGCTGTGCGTTTCGATCGGCGCTGCCGGTGTATGACGTGCCGCGCATGTGCCTGTTCGACACTTGGCTGTCGAGCGTTATCGTCGGGCGCATGGTGGCGACGTTCGCCGAGCTCTGCTTCGCCGCGCAATGGGCGCTGCTGCTGCGGGAGGTGTCGCGCGCAACCGGCAGCATTCACAGCCGTGCGGCAGCGGCGGCGGTAGTCCCGCTGATCGCGCTGGCAGAAACCTGCTCCTGGTACTCGGTACTGACGACGTCGAATCTCGGCCACGTGTTCGAAGAATCAATCTGGGCACTGAGTGCAGGATTGCTGGTGGCGAGTCTCATCTCGCTATGGCCACGTTGCGATGCGGCGCTGCGCCGGCTGCTTAGCCTGTGGTGCGCACTGGGCATCGCCTACATCACCTTCATGTTCCTGGTCGATGTGCCGATGTACTGGTCGCGCTGGCTGGCAGACGAGGCGAACGGCCGGGTGTACATGGACCTTGCCCAGGGCTTGTTTGATACTGCCGCGCGGCGGGTGGTTTCCCACCGCTGGGAGGACTGGTCAAACGAGATTGCGTGGATGTCGCTCTACTTCAGCGTCGCGGTGTGGCTGAGCATCGCATTGATTCATCTGCCCGCGTTGGGACAGCACACACCCACCCCCAACAGCAAACGCATGCGCTTGCCGGCCACGGTGTCGACCGATTAGACCGGGGCGCTGTCGCCGTTGCTGCCATGGTCGTCGATGCCCAGCTCCTGCACCTTGCGCGTGAGCGTGTTGCGGCCGATGCCCAGCAGGTTGGCGGCCTCGATACGGCGCCCCCCGGTTTGCGCCAGCGCGCGCAGGATCAGCGCTTTTTCGAATTGATTGGTCAGTTCATCCATGATGCGCGTTTCGCCGCGCGCGAGGCGCACTTCAGCTTCGCGCTCCAGCGCCGCCACCCAGTTTTGATCGGATGCCGCAGGTGCATCATCGCGGATTTCCGGCGGCAGATCGTCGATTTCGATTTGCGCCGCGGGCGCCATCACGGTGAGCCAATGGCACAGGTTTTCCAGTTGCCGCACGTTACCCGGAAAATCCATGGCGCACAGATATTTCACCACGGAATCCGAAAAGCGTTTCGGTTCCACACTCAATTCGGTCGCGCTCTTACGCAAAAAATGACGTGCGAGTAGCGGAATGTCTTCGCGCCGTTCGCGCAGCGACGGCAAGCGCAGGCGTATCACATTCAACCGATGAAACAAATCTTCACGGAACAGACCCTGCTTCACCCGCGCCTCGAGATCCTGATGCGTGGCGGCAATCACGCGCACACTGGCCTTGATCGGCTGATGGCCGCCGACTCGGTAATAGTGGCCGTCGGATAACACGCGCAGCAGCCGCGTTTGCAATTCCGGCGGCATATCGCCGATTTCATCCAGAAACAAGGTGCCGCCTTCAGCTTGCTCGAAGCGGCCGCGGCGCGTGGTTTGCGCGCCGGTGAAAGCGCCGCGTTCGTGGCCGAACAATTCCGATTCCAGCAGCTCTTTGGGAATGGCTGCGGTGTTGATGGCGATAAACGGCAGTTTCGCGCGCGGGCTGTGGCGATGCAGCGCGCTCGCCACCAATTCTTTGCCGGAACCGGATTCGCCGGTGATCAGCACGGTGGCATTGGACTGCGCGAGGCGGCCGATAGCGCGAAACACGTTTTGCATCGACGGCGCCTGGCCCAGAATTTCGGGCGCGCTTTCGTGCGGCTCGGCCACCGCGGCCGGCGCCTGATTTTCGTTCATCGCACGGCGGATTAAATCCACCGCATCATCGACATCAAACGGCTTGGGCAGATATTCATACGCGCCACCCTGAAACGCGGTGACCGCGTTACCCAGATCGGAATACGC
This sequence comes from Betaproteobacteria bacterium, assembly GCA_043741415.1. Classification (GTDB taxonomy): domain Bacteria; phylum Pseudomonadota; class Gammaproteobacteria; order Burkholderiales; family SG8-41; genus UBA5216. The sequence continues at coordinate 3,974 of JAYUAH010000739.1, read as the reverse complement.
CGTCATAATGATCACCGGCAAGGCGGCGTATTTTTCGCGCACCTTTTGCAGCAGCACCAAGCCCGATTCGCCCGGCATGCGGATATCACTCACCACCACGCGCGGGGTTTCGGTTTCCAACGCCGCCAGCGCTTCTTGCGCGGTTGCAAACGTGCGATGGGCGATATTTTCGCGCGCAAGCGCCTTCTCAAACACCCAGCGTATCGAGCGATCGTCGTCGACGATCCACACCGGATTTACCGACATGGGCGGCCTTTGCGCGAGGCCTGCAGGCAATGTTTTGAAATCAGGAATAACCAGTGAAGGCTGCATGGTGAAACGCTTTCTCCGCGCCAGCGCGGAATTTTGGGATACCACAAATAGAGTTCAGAATCCGTCATACGTTCATTGCTGCAGCGCGTCCGCTGGGCGCTCGACGCGCTCCGGACTATCAGCCACCGGCAACAGCAAGGTAAAACAAGTGCGTCCCGGCGTGCTCTCGAAGGTCAGTGCACCGTTGTGCTGGCTGACGAAATTTTGCGCGATAGTTAAGCCGAGCCCACTGCCGCCTTCGCGCCCCGACACCAGTGGATAAAACACGCGCTCGCCGATGTCGGGCGGTATACCCGGGCCGTTGTCGACGATGTGTAATTCAATGGCGTGACGGTAGCGTTTGCGGGCCAATGTGACCTGCCGCGCAGCGCGCGTTTTGAGCGTGATCTCGCCGTGCGGCACGTGCGCTTCGATCAGCGCCTGGGCGGCGTTACGCGCGACATTCAGTGTGGCTTGTATCAACTGTTCGCGGTCGCCGTAAATTTCGGGCAGGCTGACATCGTAATCCCGACAAATCGTAATTTCTTTGTGGAATTCCGCCAGCAGCACAGAGCGCACGCGCTCCAGCACCTCGTGGATATTGACGTGACTGGGACGCGGGATGCGGTGCGGGGCGAGCAGCCGGCTCATCAGCTCCTGCAGGCGATCGGCTTCTTTCATGATGACCTGGGTGTACTCGTGCAGGTCCGGGTTTTCGAGTTCGCGATCCAAAAGCTGCGCCGCGCCACGTATCCCGCCCAGCGGATTCTTGATTTCGTGCGCGAGATTACGCATGAGCTCACGATTGGCGGTGCTTTGATCGAGCACGCGCTCTTCACGCGCAATGCGCAACTGCTGCTCGATCTGACGAAACTCCACCAGGCAGCCGTCAAAGTCGAAGAGAGAATTGCGCTCGATGGGCGTGACGGTGCATGTCAGGTGTATGCGCGAGCGGCCGCTCGCGGCCAACATGAGATCGTGCTCGGAAAAGCTGCAATTGTTTTTGCGCGCGTATTTCAGCGCTGCGGCCAGCAAGTCATGATCGGCGAATACCGTGGCAATGCCCTGCCCCACCACGTGCGGGCGGCTCAATTCGAGCAGATTTTCGGCGGCGGGATTCAAGTGGCGCAGCACGTCGGCGTTGTCCACAAGGATCACCGCCGTCGCCAATAAATCCAGTCCTGATAGTGCGGCGGGCGTCATGGTGTTTATTCCTTACATCACCATGAGCAAGAAGCAGGCCAGCTTGGGCCTTTGCGTAAAATCGTGGCGCCGGGCGGCGCCGGACGCAATTAACGGATGTTGCTCAACTCTCTGCGCAGGTTGGCAATGTTGTCTTCGTGCAGCTTGACCTTTTTCTGATACGGCTCGATACGGTCGATCATGCGCTGCGCGTTGCGCTCGCTGCCCAAACGGGTGTTTTCCTGCTCGATCAACTCGCGTTTGGCGTCTTGCAGGTTTTTTTCCTCGTTGATCAACTCGGCTTCGAGGATTTTCTTGCGGTCGGTGTCGCGCTGTTGCTGCACCTGCGGCGCCACCTTGGGAAAACTTTCCGGCGAGCCCCGCGATTCGCTGTTGCGGGGCGCAGACGCGCCGCCGGGCGGCGGCGGTGACACCACTACCGGCGTCACCGTCAGCAGTTTGCAGCCCTTGGCTTCGGCTTTGATATTGGTAAAACGCTTGCTGCCGCCGGCCTCTTCGCACTCGTAAATATCGGCATGCGCTAAGCCGATGCCCGCGCCAAACAATAATAATGCCGACAGTCTTTGCATCGACTACCTCAAGAATTCGCTGATAGGCGAAATAACGTCGCATACTGTAGGTGGTTGACGTGGAGACTTCAAGTTAAATACATAAGTATTTGTTTTTAAATAATTATTTAATTTGCACTATTTTGGTGCACAATGAATTCTACGCCAATGTTGCAACCATGGGCGCAAAAAAAGCGGGCCGAAGCCCGCTTTTTTTGTGCGCGTCTGTGGTGTTTACAGGCTGTAGTACAACTGAAACTCCAGCGGATGCGTGGTCATGCGGAAGGCAGTGACTTCTTCCATTTTCAGCGTGATGTAGGCATCGAGCATGTCGTTGGAGAACACACCACCGCGCGTCAAGAACTCGCGATCTTTGTCCAGGCAGTCCAGCGCCATGTCGAGCGACGAGCATACGTTCGGCACTTTTTTGGCTTCTTCGGGCGGCAGATCGTAGAGGTTTTTATCAATCGGATCGCCGGGGTGGATTTTGTTTTGCACGCCGTCGAGACCGGCCATCATCATCGCGGCAAACGCGAGATACGGATTCGCCGTCGGGTCGGGGAAGCGCACTTCGATGCGGCGGCCTTTCGGGCTCGACACAAACGGAATACGAATCGACGCCGAACGGTTACGCGCGGAGTACGCCAGGTTAATCGGCGCTTCAAAGCCGGGCACCAGACGCTTGTAAGAGTTGGTACCAGGATTGGTAATCGCGTTCAGCGCTTTGGCGTGCTTGATAATGCCGCCGATGTAAAACAGCGCGAATTCGGACAAGCCCGAATAGCCGTTGCCGCTGAACAAGTTTTGGCCGGCTTTCCAGATCGATTGATGCACGTGCATGCCGGAGCCGTTGTCGCCAACCACGGGCTTGGGCATGAAGGTCGCCGTTTTGCCATAGGAGTGGGCGACGTTTTGCACGGTGTATTTCAGAATCTGGTTCCAGTCGGCGCGCTTCACCAGGCTGCTGAACAAGGTGCCGATTTCGCATTGGCCCGGCGCTGCCACTTCGTGGTGATGTACTTCCACCGGCACGCCTTGCTCTTCGAGCGCCAGGCACATCGCCGAGCGAATATCCTGCAACGAATCAACCGGTGCCACGGGGAAGTAACCGCCTTTGACGGGTGGGCGATGGCCCATGTTGCCGCCTTCGAAATCTTCGCCCGACGACCACGGCGCCTCAGACGATTTTATTTTCACGGACGAGCCGGACATATCCACGCTCCACGTCACCGAGTCGAACACGAAGAACTCGGGCTCGGGACCGAAGTAAGCTGTATCACCCAGGCCGCTCGATTTCAAATAAGCCTCGGCGCGCTTGGCCAGCGAACGCGGATCGCGGTCATAGCCTTTGCCATCGGAGGGTTCAACGACATCGCACGTCAGATTGAGCGTGGGCTCATCGGTGAACGGATCCATGCGCGCCGAATCCGGATCGGGCATCAGCAGCATGTCGGAGGCTTGAATGCCCTTCCAACCGGCGATCGACGAGCCGTCAAACGCGTGGCCTTCGGTGAATTTTTCAGCGTTAAACATTTTAGTCGGCACGGACACATGCTGTTCCTTGCCGCGGGTATCTGTAAAACGCAAGTCGACAAATTTGACCTCATTGTCCTTCAGTGACTTCAATACATCAGCGGCGTTACCCATCTTGGTTCTCTCCTAGCGGATTAGTGATTGCGAATTTGCGCGACGTGCATCGCCTCCCATCTGAGCATGAAGCATGCCAAGCTGATGCGCGGGATTCGCATTGTGCCATAAGGCAAATTCGTTCTAAACTCGGCATTTTTCGCACCATAATAGTGCGTAAAGGCAAAAGCGTGCGGCTTACTGGTGCGTTTGCACGCGCTAACGTGCGCCGTGCGCCACGTTGGCAGAAAATATTTTTAAATATTGTTTAAAATCAAATACTTACGTAATATTTTACGACAAACC
>JAYUAH010000738.1:0-7135 GCA_043741415.1 Betaproteobacteria bacterium | reverse complement strand
ACTCCTCACGCGAGCGCGTGCCGAACGGATGCGGTATCAACGCCATCGGCAAATCGGGCGAACCCAGCGCCTTCTGCTGCGCACGCCCCAGCCCGATGAAACTCTGCGACACCACCGTCAGTGCGGCCTTGCCGCGCTTCGCCACCTCGACACTGTCGTGGATACTCCACGACGTGCAAGAGCCTCAGTCGCCCGAGCCAGTAATCACCGCGTCCGTCTGCGCCACCAAATCATTGAGCAGGCCTTCATTTAACCCCTGTGACGCGCTGCGCTTGCGCTGCTTGACGATCTGCTTGACGCCGTATTTTTCCATCAGTATCGGCGATAGCGCGTCGACCAGATGATTGAAATTCGGTTTCGAGTTATCGATGAAGCCTATGGTTTTGCCGGCGAGCTTATCCAATGATTGGCGGGATTTTTGGGGCTGGGTAAGGCAGGGGGCGATGGGGTCGTAGACGAGCACGCTATTTGGCATTACTTCTCTTCTCCTGAAGGACTGCTGTTGTTGGCATGCTACAAATTTTAGCCCGAATCGTCCTCAGTCATAAACCGATTAAACACTCGACGCTCGAAGTATTCCATCATCCAGCATTACGCGGCCGGGGGGTATAGCGACCGCCGTGCTACGTTCGCTACCCGGAATAGATCAGTGTGCCAACTGCCACTCGATTTCCGCAAAGGTGTTCGCCAGGCTGATGGTTTGAAGGGTCATGCCCAGTTGCCGCACAATTTGCGTCGTGGAAAAAATGCCACGCAGGCGGGTTACGCCCTTCTCGTTGTGATCAACCACCAGCGTATGCTGCCGCCCGGCATGCTTTAGCGTGGCAATGATATGTCCGACTTTGGCCCCGCGCACTTGCTCCATGCTCAGCACCTGCAGTGTTGTGCAGGGTGACATGACGTCGCGCACCAAAACGTCGTGCCGGGGTATGCCCTGCTGTGAAGCAACCTGCACCGGCCGCTCGCCCAGGACATCGTCAGCGGTAATCACGCCCCGCATCTTGCGATCCTGATCCACCACCAATAACAGCCGAACGCCGCGCTGGATCATCCGCCGGTGTGCCTCATCGACGGTATCGCCGGCCAGCACGATGACTGCCGCAATACGCGTGAGGTCGGTCATGATGTCGATCGCGGGGTTGTCCAACTGCACGCGGTCCGGCGTTGGCTGCGTGGGCTGGGCGTAACTCGTGCCCTGCGGCAATGCCATGAAGGGCAGCGGAGCATAGTTTCTGAGCATGCTTTCTTCCTTGGCCAGAGTACGAGAAATTGGAAATAACGGAAATCCAAAGCCACTCTTCACTGCGAATCACTGTAGCGCTCGATGGGCGAGCCGTCAACTGCGTTGCACCCGACAACCATAGAGGAAGAACGCGTCCGCCCTACTGCCGTCCACCCTCGACACCAAAGCCTTCCGCACGCCAGCGCAGCATGCCGCCGGCGAGGTTGGCGACGTCGCCGAATCCCATGCGTTGCAAAATCACGCACGCCTGCGCCGAACGGGCGCCCGAGCGGCACACCGCGACCACGGGCCGTTCACGCGCAAGGTCGCTTGCCCGCGTGCCAAGTTGACCCAGCGGGATGAGTACCGCACTTTTGATGTGGCCCAGCGGGCCGCTGAATTCCGAAGCCTCGCGCACGTCGACGATCTGCACCTTGTCCGCAATCTCTTCCAGCGCCTGCGGATAAATTTCCCAGATGCCGGCAAAGGTGAAGGTCAGTGGCGCCCACGCCGGCTCGGCCGTCTGCGCTGGGGCGTCGGCACGGTAGCCGCACTGGAGGTTTGCCGGGACGGCAACGTCGATCTGCTTGGGATGCGGCAGGCCGAGGTTGTTCATGTAGCCGGTGAAATCCGCTTCCCCGATGCCGCTGCCCAGCCGCGGATTGAACCGGCGCTCCTCATCCACGCTGGTCACGGATAGCCCGCGGTAGTCGTGGCCGGGATACAACAGGCATGCCGGCGGCAGTGTAAATATCTGGCTGTGCACGGAGCGATACAGGGTGCGCGCACTGCCCTGCTGAAAATCGGTGCGCCCGCAGCCGCGGATGAGCAGGCTGTCGCCGGTGAATGCCATCGTTTCGTCGTCCAGCACGTAGGTCAGGCAACCGTTGGTGTGCCCCGGTGTTTCGCGCGCTTCGAGGTAGCGCGTGCCGAATTCCACACGGTCGCCGTGGGCTAGCGCGATATCAGCGCCCTGCGCGCCGCTGACGCCGGAGAGTGCAATACGGCTGCCCAGGCGCTGTTTGAGCAGCCACGCACCGGTGACGTGGTCGGCATGCACGTGCGTTTCGAGCGTGTAGAGAAGCCGCAGGCCGAGTTCGGCGATCAGCGCGCGGTCGCGGCGCGCCTGCTCAAAAACGGGGTCGATCAACACCGCGTCACACGTACGTTTGTCGCCCACGAGGTAGCTGTAGGTTGACGACTGCGGATCGAACAATTGGCGAAAGATCATTGGGGTGTGCCTCCCTCTTCCGAATCTACGTTCACATTATGCCTGCTCATGATCCCGGTTGGGTGCTGGATTACGCCACAGGTGATGCACATCCGCAGCACCTGCGCTATCCTCGCAGCATCCCATGAACAAAATTTTCTACGGCTGGCGTATCGTACTTGCGGGCGGCGCTTTGCAGTTTTTGCAGAGTGTGCTGTTGAATTCGGCGTTCGGCGTTTACGTGGCGGTGCTGGTCGAGGAAAAAGGCTGGAGCAAGACGGCGCTGTCCGGCGCCGCGGCGCTGAAGTCAACCGAGGTGGCGCTACTGGGCCCGATACTGGGCTGGATGGTGGATCGCTTCGGCTCGCAGCGTATTGTGCGGCTGGGTGTGATTATGTTCGGCATCGGCTTCATGTTGTTGAGCCAGATCGAGACCCTCGCGGGTTTCTATGCGGCGTTCGTGGTGATCGCGTTCGGCTCCAGTATGTTCAGCAACTTTCTGATCAGCGTGTCCATCATTCAGTGGTTCGAAAAGCGCCGCACACGCGCGCTGTCGGCGCTGCAGTTCGGCGGCGCGGTCGGCGGACTGTTTGTGTTTCTGGTGGCGTGGTCGATTCAGAGCTTTGGCTGGCGGCCGACGGCGTTCAGCTCGGGCGTGATTGCCATTGTGCTCGGCTGGCCGCTGGCGCGCATCATCCGCAATCGCCCCGAGGATCACGGCATGACGGTAGACGGTCTGCCGCCGCGCGTTGCGGGCAGCGTGCACGCCGATGCGCCGGTGCAGCGCTCGTTCACCGGGCGCGAGGCGCTGCGCACCAGTGCGTTTTGGCTGATATCCATCGGCCACGCGATGTCGCTGTTGGTGGTGATCGCGGTCAACGTGCACGCCATCACGCATATCAAAGAGGGGCTGGGTTACTCGTTGGCGCAGGCGTCGCTGTTCTTCACGCTGGTCACGGTGGGGCAGCTCGGCGGCGTGATGCTCGGCTGGGTGATCGGCGAAAAATTCGTCAAACGCAAGGTTGCCGCTGCGTGCATGCTGATGCATGCCGGCGGCATGCTCATGCTCACCTACGCCAACGGCCCGTTTATGCTGGCCTTCTCGGTGCTGCTGCACGGCACGGCGTGGGGATTGCGCGGGCCGTTCATGCAAGCGATTCGCGCGGATTACTTTGGCCGCACCTCGATCGGCGTGATTCTCGGACTGTCGACGCTGATCACGGTTTTTGGCAATGTCATCGGACCGATTTTGGCCGGTGCGTTTGCCGATCACTACGGCAATTACCGCGCGGGGTTTACGCTGCTCGCAGCACTGGCCGCGGTGGGCTCATTGTTTTTCTGGCTGGCCAAGCCGCCACAACAGCTTCCGCACAAATAACGTAAGTATTTGATTTTATTTAGTTTTTTCATACATCCTAGTGCGGCCAGTAATCCGCTGCCGACGCCGCCAGATAGGACGCCAGGAGCGCGAGCGAAAAAATCAGCACGCTGCGCGTCATGCCTTTGGCGATGCCGAGGTCATCCAGATAGCGCCTGAGATAATAAGTCGCCACCGCAAACGCAATCAGCGACAGCACAAAGCTCAACATCACGCGACATCCTCAACACACTTTAGGCCCATCATCTTGATGCTGCATTAGACCACAGCCACCGGTGCGAAACATCGCGCGTTATTACACCAGGGTGAGGACACGCTCTTCCCACTCGTCGATCCAGTCGACCACCCGTTCTGCAGGCATCGGTTTACACATAAAGTAGCCTTGCGCCACGTCGCATTTTGATTTTTTCACAAAATCCCAATCCGCCCTGTCCTCGACGCCCTCGGCAACGATGTGCATGTTGAGTTGCTTGGCCAATAATACGCTCGAGTCAAAGATCGCCTTCAGCGTTTCGTTGTCCCATGCGCGATGGACAAATCCCTTGTCCACCTTCAGTTCGTCGAACGGCAGATCGCGCAACTGCGACAGCGACGAATTGCCGGTACCGAAGTCATCAATCGACAATCGAAACCGCTTAAGTCGCAGCCGCGTCAGCACTTCGAGCGGCACGCGCAGATCCTGCATCAAGCGGCTTTCGGTCACCTCCAGCATCACATCCTTCGGGTTTACACCCGCCGCAGCCGTCTCCGCCGAAATATAATCGGCAAAGTCGAGCGACTCCAGGTCCGTCATCGACACATTGACGGCCACTTGCAACACCAGGCCCGCTTCTTCGCGCCAAAACCGCGATTGCGTCATTGCGCCGAGGATCACGACACGCGTCAAACTCTGAATCAGGCCATGAGTTTCTGCAACACCAATGAATTGATCCGGAAACACCAGCCCGTCGGTGGGATGCTTCCACCGCACCAGCGACTCCACGCCCACCACGTGCCCGGTGTGTAACGACACCTTGGGCTGGTAGTAATTGATCAGTTCATGATTGGCAATCGCCGCACGCACCGCTTCCTTGGGATAAGTTTTCGGTATCAGTGACGCATGCAGACCCACCACCGGCGCCCAGCGGTTCAACAGGGCCGCAAGCGCCTCGAGTTTGAGCGGCTTGTGCAGGTACCCCAGCGTCGCAATCTGGTGCGCTACCACCAATTTTTGCGCCGCTTGCATCATGCGTTCATCCTCGCCACTCAACAGGATGAGGCTGCCGCCGTAGCTGCGCTTGACCAGGTAGCGCACAAACTCGACGCCGTCCATTTCCGGCATGTTCAGATCGAGCACAATCAGATCAGGCGGGTGCGCCGCGCAATCGATGGCCTCCAGCGCACGCGCGCCCCCTTCGAACACCGTGACGTCGCTAAAGCCCAAATTGGCCAACGCACGGGCCGTCAGTTTGAGCATGAACGCTTCGTCATCCACCACCATAATATTCACTGCGGATTTATCGACCATGAAGATTCTCGTTACCTGATATTGTTATGACACCGGAAGTCGCGTTAACCATTGATTCAAATACTCGTCCACCTTCGCCATTTCCTGCTCGAAGCGCGGCACCTGAAGCGCCAGCACATCACTATTGCCGGCATTGCCCGACGCTTCCATGGCCTCGCACACCGCCCCAAGCTCAACCGCACCCACCGCGCGGGCAGACGACTTCAATTTGTGCGCCGCCGCCGCCAACGCCCGCAGTTGCTGCGCAGCGCATGCGCTACGCAGCTCGTCCGCAATCTTGGCTGCGCTATCTCGAAAATCCTGCAGGAACTCGCGCACCACCTCGGGATCATGCCCCACCAGCGTTTTGAGGACGCTCACGTCTACCGGCAAAGCCGCGACGATGGCCTGCGGCGCTTTTGGTGTGGCCGGTGTTAAGGAAATTACCGGCGCATCGGGTGTGCCGGGCATCCATTGACTCAACATCGCCTGCAACTCGCTCAACGGCGACGGCTTGCTCAGGTAAGCGTCCATGCCCGCGTCACGGCAGTGCTCGGCTTCCCCCCTCAAGGCGTTCGCCGTCAACGCGATGATGGGCATATGGGTTACCCCAGCCTCTGCGGTGCGTATGGCGCGGCTCAGGTCATACCCATCCATCTTGGGCATATGGATATCCGTAATCAGCAATGCATAGTCGCCGCTGTGCCAATGCGCCAGCGCGCTGCTGCCGTCGCCGGCAACGTCCGCCGCGTAACCCAGTAGCGCGAGCTGGCGCACGATCACTTTCTGATTGGTTTCATTGTCCTCGGCAATCAGAATCAGCCGCCCCTCCCGCAGCGCCTGTTCGCGCGATGGCGCGGTCACCGCAACCCTGCCCGACGCAGGCGTATCAACGTCAGGCTCGGGCGACGCCCGTCCGGCGGCAACGGTCACCGCCTTGAGAAAGGCCCGCCGGCTGAGCGCATTGCCATCGATAGTCACCACACCCGTATCCGCGTGACGCGAATGGCGCTGCTCCCAGCGTCCCGCAAGCACCAGCACATGGCACATATCCGCAGTAGACGGTAGCCGTGCGGCGGCGCGTAACTGCGCCACTGCTTGCTGCTGGACGCTGACATCGATGATCCACACGATCAGGCTGCCCGGCGCAATGGCTTGGGCGCCCTCCAGGTCCGACGCGCGCCGCACCACTGCGCCCGCGTGCAGCAAATACGCCGCAAGATCGTCGGCCAACCCCGCCATGGCACCCACCACGCAGCACGAGATCCCGGCCACTTCTGATACCGGAACGGTCGCGGCAGGCGCGGCCGACAGCGTGACAAACGACAGGCGTACTTTAAATGTGGATCCCTCACCCGGCACACTTTGCACGGTGATCTCTCCGCCCATCAGCTCAACCAGGTGGTTGGAAATCGCCAGCCCCAGCCCGGTGCCCCCAAAACGGCGGGTGGTGGAGATATCGGCCTGGGTAAAGGCCGTGAACAGCCGCGACTGTGTTTCACTATCCATGCCGATGCCATTGTCGATCACCTGAAACTCCACTGTCACCCGCGCGTCAGTGCGCTCGACCAGCCGTGCGCGCAATGCCACCCGCCCAGGACGGTCCTGCTGGCCGCAAAATTTGACGGCGTTGCTAGCGAGGTTGATCAGCACCTGGCGCAGGCGCAGCGCGTCACCCGACACCGATAGCGGAATTGCCGGGTCGACAAACAGCAGGAGTGCCACCCCGGTTTTCTGCGCGATGCTGTCGAACATGCCGCACACGCTTTCCACCACATCCGCCACGGCCAGCGGCGCATGCTCGATCTCCAGCCGGGAAGCCTCGATTTTGGAAAAATC
>JAYUAH010000737.1:0-3034 GCA_043741415.1 Betaproteobacteria bacterium | reverse complement strand
TTTTCGACTTGCGCCGCGGCCCGCAACACGGCGGGCGTGCAGCTCCCTCAGGCGCCTATGCCGACAATGACAGCATCGACTTTCGCAGCCTTGAGTTTCTGGTCGAGGCCGGCGGCAATCGCCTGCCCTTTGGGACCGTTAAAATTGCCGAACTCGGAATACTCGACGAATTTCGCACCGGGAAATTTCGCGCGCACCTGCTCGCGCACCTGCGGGTAGATGGTTTCACCGCGGAAAATAACATCCCACAATTCGCCGATGACTTTGGCGTTGAGATCAGGCAGGCGCGGTGCGCAGGCACGGTCTTCGACGGCGCGGCGCGAGATCGGCCAGAGGACGTCGTAGCGGGGTTCGTTAGCGTTGGAATTGGGCATGACGCCTCCGAAGAAAGAAGTGGCGGAAGAGAGTGGGAGTCGAACCCACATAGAACTGGTAACAGCCCTCACCGGGTTTGAAGTCCGGCCGCCCCACCGGGAGCGATTCCCTTCCGTTGTTCTGCTGCTTGTAACAACATTACTGCTTGTTTGCTGCGGCGTTGCCAACCGCTTCCCTCACCCTCTATCCTTCTCCCCGAGGGAGAGGGAAGAAATGCAACTGCGTTCTTGGGTTCTCCCCTCGCCCTCCGGGAGGGGCGGGGGTGAGAGAGGGAGTTACACAACCACAATATTTCGATTGTAATTCCTCACGGCGGTTTCCGCATAGCTGCCGCGCTAAATATTCATCACGCCAGACGCGCGCGTATCGCCGCGGCTGCTTTTTTGCCATCGGCAATCGCATCGTCCAGCAAACCACCGCAACCGCTGCGTACCGCGCCCACCGCCCATATGCCCGGCACCGCGGTTTCGAGCGTGTCGTTGGCAATCGCGTGGCCTTTCGCGTCGCGTTGCACGGCGGCCGGTAAAAAATCCGCGTTAGGTTCGAGGCCGACATAGGCGAACATACCGGCACAGACGATGTCTTCGGTACGGCCGTCTTTGTGCTTGATGGCAATTTTTTCGACCATTTGTCCGCCTTTGACGGCGGTGACTTCGGCATTAAACATTTTGACGATCTTGGGTTGCGCATGGACGGTGTGTTGTAAATGTTCAGCGCCGCTGAAGGCACTGTCGCGATGCACGATGCGCACCTCCTTGCAGTATTGCGCGAGCACGATCGCTTCCTGCAGCGCGGAATCGCCGCCGCCCACCACGACCGCGACTTCATTTTGATACATGGGGCCGTCGCAGTCGGCGCATTGCGATACGCCCTTGCCTTCGTACTCGGCTTCGCCGGGCACGCCGAGTCGTTTGAGGCGCGCGCCGGAGGCGATCACGACGTGTTTGGCGGTGTAAGCGCCGCCATCGGTGAGCACTTTCATACCGCCAGCGGCGGCTTCAATCGCTGTGACTGGTTCATTGATGCTGGTCGAGCCCGCGTTGGCTGCCGCTTCGACCAGCGACGAAGCATACTCCGCGCCGCCGCCCGTGCTGCCTGCAGGTGCCGGTTCGAGTTCGTTGATATTGATAATCAAGCCGCCGAAGAGTTGCGCTTCAATCGTCGCGACCTTGAGGCCGGCTTGAGCGAGTTCGGCGGCGGCGGTTAAACCGGCCACACCTTCGCCGATTACAATCACATCATAGTTTGCTGCCATATCAATTCCTCTTGCTAGTTATCTGCGGTAAGTGTTGTTGGGGCGGCGTTGTTGATGCGCCGGTTTGTTGGAGGAAGGCGGAAGCTGTGCCGGGCGCGGTGCCGCGAGCAAGGGCTTGCTGGGAATTTCCGCCGCGCCGAGTATGGGCACGAAATCCTTGCGTATTTTGCGCGTGTCGCCGACGCGTTGCGTGACGCCCAGGGTATCCATGAATTCGAGTATTTCTATCGCAAGACCGCGGCCCACGCCGGTCCAGTCGCGATATTGTGCGGCAGAAAAAACGCCATTCGGTTGCGCTTGTGCGGTAGCTTGCGCCGTGGCGGCGAGTTTCGCCAGCGTGGCCTTGGTATAAAAGCGTTCCGGCGGCACGCGCATCACTTCGCCGCTTTTGGCTTTGCGGTAGAGAAAATCTTTGACGATGGCGTCTTTGAGTTTGAGTTGTAGCGCGAGGTCTTTGATCAGCGGCGCATTGAACCCGGCCGCTTCCAGTGCCGGTTGCACCAGCTGCCACATTTTTTCGTCAGCCGTGTTCGCCGTGGTGCTGTGCGCCGGCAGGCGCGCAATCGAACCGCTGGTTTCGATTTTGTGCGCATCAGTCAGCGCGCGCAGAATGGCGCCGAATGCATCGGCGGAAAGTTGCGCCGCGATTTTCTTGCGCAGCGTTTCGGTTTCTTCGCCAGTCGCCTGCGGGTTCGCCTTGTGAAAGGCCTGCAGCGCGGGCACCACTGCATCGACAATTTGCTGATGCCGCTCGGCCGAAACGCCGACACGCGGGTCTTTGCCCAGTTGCACAAGCGCCGTCTTCGCATACAACGCGGCCGACTGCGCGGCGGGTAGGTTGAACAGCGTTTCAAAGCGCTGCAGATCAATCGGGCGACCGAGTTTGACGAGAGCGGCCAGCGTGGCCTCCGGAGAATGCTCTTCATACGCGGCGAGTTCGGCTTCGCGCACTTCCTTGCTGCGGCCTCTCGTGCCACCGGTCGTTACGAACGGATCGAGCATCACGCCGCCGCCGATGGTGCGCGTGGCGGATTGATCACGCAGGATAAAACGGTCGCCATGCAGCGTGCCGATGGGTTTGTCGAGCTGCAGTTGCACAATCGCCGATTGGCCCGGCGCAATGCTTTCGCCGCGGCGGATCGCAATGCGCGCGGTGACATCGGCCGTCGCCAGATGCAAATGCACCGGCGCCCAGTGTTTCAGGGGCTGCGTTTCGCTGGCCAGCACGCTCACGCGGCCCGCGATGCGCTGTGTGGGTTGATGAATCGCCGGCGCGAGTACCCAGTCGCCGCGGCTCACCGCTTCAAGATCGGTGCCGGTCAGGTTTAACGCGCAGCGTTGCCCGGCAACCGCCTGCTGCGCGGCTTTGCCGTGAATCTGTACACCGCGCACGCGCACTTCATT
>JAYUAH010000736.1:0-3035 GCA_043741415.1 Betaproteobacteria bacterium | reverse complement strand
TCGCGCGCACCTACGGCTACAAACTCTCGGAGTCGCTGGGCCAACAAATCGTGGTGGAGAATCGCGCGGGCGCCGGGGCGAATATTGCGGCGGAATTTGTGGCGCGTTCCACGCCCGATGGTTACACGGTGCTACTCGGCAGTCCAGGCCTCGCGGTGAGCCCGGCTCTATATAGCAAGCTCGGCTACGACGCGCTGCGTGATCTTGCACCGGTGGGTCAAGTGTCGGCGACGCCGCACATGCTGGTGGTGAATCCGTCGCTGCCGGTGAAAACGTTGAAAGACTTCATCGCGCTCGCGCGTGCGCAGCCGGGGCAGCTTACGTTTTCGTCGGCAGGCGCTGGTGGCTCCGACCATCTGGGCACTGAACTCTTGAGCGCCATGGCCGGACTCAAAATGCTGCACGTACCGTACAAAGGCGGCGCGCAGGCGATTACCGATGTGATAGCGGGGCAGGTGGTGATGTATTTCGCGGCCATGCCGGTGGGCTTGCCGCTTTATAAAGCCGGCAAGGTGAAGGCGCTGGCGGTGTCGTCGGCGCAGCGGCTCGCTTTCGCGAAGGAGTTGCCCACGGTGGCGGAATCCGGGTTGCCTGGCTTCGAGCACACGCTGTGGAGCGCGCTGTTGACACCCGCCGGCACGCCGCGTGACATCGTGTCGCGGCTCAACACCGAATTGGTGAATGCCGCGAATGCGCCCGACCTGCGCGAGCGTCTTGCGAATTCGGGCGCCGAGCCGGTGGTGACGAGTCCGGAGCAATTCGGCGCATTTCTCAAGAGCGAAACCTGGAAGTACGGCAAAATCGTGCGCAACCTCGGATTAAAAGCAGACTAATGTTGGAATGAGCGTCATGGATACCACAGAGAAATCTGGCAATTTCGCGAACGTCGGTTACGACGAAGCGCTGAAGCGCGCACAGGACCTGATTCCGTTTTTGCGTGAGCACGCTGTTGAGGCCGAGAGTCGCCGCGGCATGCCACCGGCAGTCGAAGCAGTGCTGCATCGCACGGGCCTCTTTCGCTACCACCAGCCCAAGGCGTGGGGCGGCATGGAACTTGATTTCATTGCCTACTTCGATATTCCCGAAATGCTGGCGCGCGGCGATTGTTCGATCGGCTGGAACGTCGCCAATCTCAGCTCGCACCATCGCAACGTCGCCATGTTTGATCAGCGTGCGCAGCAGGAGATCTGGGGTGGCAACCGCGAAGCGCTGGTCACCTCGGGCATTGCGTATGCGCAGGGGCGCGGGCGGCCGGTCGACGGCGGCATCATATTATCGGGTCGCTGGTCGTTTTGCTCAGGCATCGATGTCGCGCAGTGGAACATGCTCGCGTGCCAGGTTATTGACTCGAGCGATGCGAACGACAGCAAAAAAATTATCGACTATCGCTATTGTATGGTGCCGCGCGCGCAATACGAAATCATCGACGATTGGCACACGCTCGGCATGCGCGGCACCGGCAGTCGTTCGGCGCGTTGCGAGGATGTGTTCGTGCCGGAATATCGCACGCAGTCGATGGCGCAAGCGTGGCCGGGACATGAATATCCGGGGCTGCGCATCAACACACACCACGCATTCAAAGTGCCGGCGTCGTCGCTCGGCGGGCACTGCATAGCGGGCGTGATTGTGGGTAACGCGCAGGCGGCGTTGGAAGACACCATTGAACTGGTCAAGTCACGCAGCACCGCCTATACCGGTGCGAAAATGCGCGATTTTCAGGCGGTGCAATTGCGAATCGGTATGGCTGGCGCAAAAATCGATATGGCACGCGCCATGCTGCGCAACGATTGTTTAAACGCCGATGCGCTCTACAAGGCCGGCAAAATGCTGAACATCGAAGAAAAACTGCGCAACAAACGCAACTGCGCGGCGGCCATCAAGCAGTGCAGCGAAGCTGTGGACAGCCTGATGGAAATGGCCGGTGCGCACGGCATCTACGACGCCCATCCGCTGCAACGCAGGTTTCGCGATGCGCACGCGGCGTCCGCGCATATCAACTTCAATACCGATGTGCAGTTGGCACCGTGGGCCATTTTATCGTTGGGTGGGGAGTTTCGCTCGCCGACGATGTGAGGTGCTGCGCGTCAGGTGGCGGCTGCCATGGACTTGCGTGTTGTAATACGACTCTACACTTGAACAGAATGCCCCTTCTGCTTGAAGCTGATTTCATCGCCGCTGTTTTCGCCTCAGAGATGTGACAGTAGGTAATGCTCGCTATTTGTGGAGTCGTGCGGCCCTTTTGCTGGGCATACGCCTTGGGTCGGCCCCCCGGCAAAATATAACCCGGTGCATTTGTGGCACCACCGCCAGTTTCCCTCTGAACCTTTCGGCGCCACATTCCCAATGGACAGCCAGTAGTTTCCGCTACCGGTGTGGTCATGTGTTTGCCCTGCAGGACAGACTCCAAGATTCAATGCGCCTGGGTAATACAAGCCCTCGCATTTGCGGCACCATCGCCAATCTTTTTGTGACGGCGCGGGCCCGAAGACCAGATCATCCATCAGGCCGTAGTTCCAACTGCCGGTGTGCTCGTGCTCCTGCCCCGCGGGACACACGCCTTCAATGTTATTCACATCCGCAGCGAAAAATAGTCCCTGACACTTCGTGCAGCGAAACCAGTTCTTCTGTATGGCCATTGCATGCCTCCAATGTTTGCCGCCGGTGCCGCAATTGCGTCCCGCTGTGGGACAGGAATTTTAAACACCATTTTTCACCAGCGGCCACTGTATACGCGCTACAGCGCACGGTCAATTTGCGGTTCATTTCGGCCTGAGCGCCCCGCCGCCACGGCCAAAACCAGCAAGGGTGGGCACATCCTTTTGTGGCCACGCTACGCTTTGCTCGCCCTGCAAATTGAATTCGTTTGGAAAACCCGACGACAGACGGCTGTGTACTCTCCCAACAAGTCGGTCAGGCACATCCAGAATGCCCGAAAACGGTTAGGCGGAAATGTCAGTTCAAGCCACAACGCCTACAGCTTATTCTTGAACCAGCTTTGCATCCCTGACCACCTTCGCCCACTTCGCCGTCTCGTC
>JAYUAH010000735.1:0-3035 GCA_043741415.1 Betaproteobacteria bacterium | reverse complement strand
TTTTCTGTGTTGAAGCGCATCGCCGCTGTTGATACACTGCGGCACTCATGCGTTCCAGCCGGAGAAAATTATTGAAAATCAAATACATAGCTACCGCTATGGGCGTGTCGTTAGTGCCCGCGATCAGCGCCGCGCAGCACAGCCCGGTGCATAGTTTTCCCGCACGTCCGATCCGCTGGCTGGTACCGGTGCCCGCAGGTTCCACCACCGACATTGTCACGCGCATCGTTGCGCAAAAAATGAGCGACGCTTTCGGCCAGCAAGTCGTGGTCGACAACCGTCCCGGCGGCGTCATGACCATCGCCACGGATCTGCTGGCAAAAGCGCCGCCGGACGGCTACACCTTGGCAACGCTGCTCACGCCGACCGCAGTAAACCCCTATGTATTAAAAAACTTGCCCTACGATACTGAGCGTGATTTGCAGGCGGTGAGCCAAATGGTCGCGGTGCCGGGCGTGATGACCATGAACGCGAACGTGCCTGCCAACAACCTGAAAGAAGTCATCGCGCTCGCCAAAGCCAAGCCCGGTTCATTGAACTACGGCTCGCCAGGACAGCTCACCTCTGGCCACCTGTCGATGGAATTGTTAAAGCTCAACGCGGGCCTTAATATCCAGCACATACCGTATAAAGGCGGCGCGCCGGCCATCACTGACATGATCGCGGGACAAATTCAATTTTTGATCAGCGGCCCGCCCGGCGTGCTGGCGCACATCAACGCGGGGCGGCTCAAAGCCATCGCCACCACCGCCGCCAAGCGCTCGCCGGGCCTGCCCAACACACCGACGTTCATCGAAGCGGGCGTGCCGAATTTTGATACCAGCGAGTGGTACGGTGTATTCGCGCCGGCCCACGTGCCGCAGCCGATACTGAACAAACTTTCGAGTGAGATCGCGCGCATCGTCAAACTGCCCGACGTGGCGGAAAAACTCTCCGCGCAGGGCGCGATACCCGTGGGCAGCAGCGCCGACGAGTTCACGCGCTTTGTCAAAGCGGAGATGGCGTTGTGGGGGAATGTGGCACGCAAAATCGGCTTGAAGCCGGATTAAGCACTTAACGACGCCATGAAGTTGCTCGCGCACGCCTCGCTGCGGCAGATGCTCACCGTGCCCTACGTGGTACTGGTGGTGCTTGCCGCGAGCATCATCGGCCTGCTGTCGTATCGCGCCGGGAGCGACGCGGTGGATACGCTGTCCGACTACGTGCTGAACGAAACGGCCAACCGCATTGCCCACGCCGTGGACAAGCACATTTCGGGATCGGAGGCTGTGCTTGAGACGGCATTTCCGCCAGATATCGGCGCGCCGGATTCGATTAAAGATCATCTCGATCCGCTGCGTACCCGCCTGTGGATCGCCACATCGGTGAACCGCACTTCAAACCACTACGCCTATTACGGCAGTCGCAAAGGGGAGTTCATCGGCGTTTGGCGTTTTTCAGAAAGCGAAGCCGAATTGCGCTTGCTGACACAACCCGGCGAGCCGCGTGCCCTTTACCACTACTCGCGCATGCTCGGTGCATTGAAGGAGCCGGTTGTTGAAACGCGTCAATATGAACCGCGTGAGCGCCCGTGGTTCAAGGCCGCGCAGAGCGTCAGTGGGCACATCTGGACCCCAATCTACATCGACTTCAAAAGTCAGCAACTCGTCAGTACGCGCGCCCGCCGCGTCAACAATGCCGAGGGTGAGTTTGTGGGTGTGGTGGCAACTGATTTGTTTTTGCAGCATTTGAATGATTTTCTCAAGGGCCTCAAACTCAGTGCCAATGGTTTTGCCTTCATAGTTGAAGCCGACGGCAACCTGGTGGCGACCTCGCGCGGCCCGCATTTGCGCAAAGGCGCCAGCGGCGACGAACGCCTGAATGCGGCGGCCAGCGACGACCCCGTGATTGCAGCGACGTACAAAGCGGTAAAAACCCTGACCGCCCGTGGCGATGCCACAAAAGGCACTCACACCAGCTCATTCACGGGCCCGGATGGTGCTGTGATACAGGCGGGCTATGCCCGCATACGTGACGCGGCGGGATTGGACTGGACCGTCGCTGTGGCGGTACCGCGGGCCGACTTTATGTACGGCATCACCGAGAACGTGCAGCGGACGGCGTGGATGGCGCTGCTGGCGTGCCTGTTGATTGCCGGTGTCGGACTGGTTGTTTTGAACGTGATTGCCGGAGACCTGCGCCGGCTCGCGGTTGCTGCGAAAGAACTGGGTGAAGGTGTTTTCGATTCTGAAATTCCCGTGCATCGAAAAGACGAAATCGGCGAACTCGCCAAATCCTTTGCCAACATGCAGCAGCGCTTGCTCACCGACCGGCTGACCGGCATCGCGAACCGCGAGGCGGTGATGCGGCGCATCGAAGATCGGATTGTTCGTCATCGACGGCAGGGCGATGGGCATCCGTTTGCGGTGCTGTTTGTGGATCTGAATAAATTCAAAGAGATCAATGACCGCTTCGGGCACGATGTGGGAGACAGCGTGCTGGTCGAGATCGGGCAGCGGCTGAGCGAGAGTTTGCGTGAAAGCGATCTGGCTGCGCGCTTTGGCGGCGATGAGTTTGTGGTGTTGCTGGACAACGTCGCGAACCGTCACGACGCAATGATTGCGCGCGACAAACTCGAACGTGTGTTGGCCACACCGTTGCAATCGTTGCTTGAAGTTGCGCCCGATGCGGCTACCTTTGCCGCGGGTGCTGCGATAGGCATGGCCCTCTGCCCCGAGGAGGGGCAGGATATCGAGACGCTGCTAAAACGTGCGGATGAGGATATGTATGCGCGCAAGCAGGCGCGTGCAGCGGGCGCTGGGCCTGAAAATCCGGCCTAATACCAATTCCATTTCATCAGATCAATAATGATTCGTCGTTTTCCCAATGGAAATTGTCAGATTATTGATGAGCTATTGAAATAGAAATGGAATAATTGAAAATTTATCTCGTCGTCGGCATATAATTTTCGCATCGATCACTATGATTCAATACACTCGGCCCGGCCTTGCCAAACTCGTGCTGGCAGTTTCGGTTTTGGCGGGTATTTTTTCCTG
>JAYUAH010000734.1:0-7145 GCA_043741415.1 Betaproteobacteria bacterium | reverse complement strand
ACGATTTGCCGCTGGATGAAATCTCGCGGCGCGTGGCGGAAGCGTGGGCGCGCGGCGCGACCGAAGTGTGCATGCAGGGCGGCATCCATCCGTCATATACCGGCGAGACCTATCTCAACATTCTGCGTGCGGTGAAGCAGGCTGCACCGGCGATCCACGTGCATGCGTTCACGCCGCTCGAAGTCACACATGGCGCGCAGACGCTGGGCGTGCCGGTGCGCGATTTTCTGTCGCGGTTAATCGACGCGGGCTTGAACACGCTGCCCGGCACCGCAGCGGAAATTCTTGACGATGAAGTGCGGCGCGAAATTTGCCCCGACAAAGTGAGCACGCAGGAGTGGCTCGATGTCATGCAAACCGCGCATGCGTTGGGCCTGCGTTCTACCGCCACGATTATGTTCGGCCATGTCGAGCAACCGCGGCACTGGGCGCGTCACCTGCTTCGCATCCGTGCCTTGCAGGAGAAAACCGGCGGCTTCACGGAGTTCGTGCCGCTGCCGTTTGTGCATATGGGTTCGCCCGTTTATTTAAAGGGTCGCGCGCGCAAAGGACCGACCTCGCGCGAGGCGATGTTGATGCACGCGGTGGCGCGGTTGGTGCTGCACCCGGTGATCACCAACATACAAGTATCGTGGGTGAAAATGGGCGCCGAAGGCGCAGCGGCGTGCCTCGCGGCGGGCGCCAACGATCTCGGCGGCACGCTGATGAACGAAAGCATCTCGCGCGCCGCAGGCACGCAGCACGGGCAGGAGATGGTGCCCGCGCGCATGGATGCATTGATTAGCAGCGCAGGGCGCGTGCCGGGGCAGCGCACCACGCTGTATGGCACACCACTTGCTGATCGCCAGATGGCATCGTACGCCGCCGCACCGCTGGTGCAAAAAGTCGCGGCATGATCATCGGCATCCTCGGTGGCAGCGGCAAAGAAGGCAGCGGCCTCGCGTTTCGCTGGGCGTTAAAGGGGCACGACGTAGTGATCGGCTCGCGCAGCGCGGACAAAGCCGTAATGGCAGCCGCAGAACTCAATCAACTGCTCGACGGTAAAGGCCGCGTGCGTGGCGCTGCTAATCAGGATGCCGCACGCGAAGCAGCCGTGGTCGTGCTCACGGTGCCGTACGCCGCGCAGATGGCCACGGCGATGGCGGTGTGCGAACTGCTCGCCGGAAAAATTCTGATTGATGTCACGGTGCCGTTGATGCCCCCCAAAGTGGATCGCGTGCAATTGCCCAATGGCGAATCGGCGGTGCTGGCGCTGCAGCGCGCGCTCGGCGATAGCGTCAAAGTCGTATCGGCGTTTCAGAATGTTTCGGCTACGCATTTGAAAGAGGCCGCGCATGCAGTGGATTGTGATGTGCTGGTGTGCGGCGATTCTGCTGATGCACGCGAAGTGGTGGTTGGTCTCGCGCATGAAGCGGGTTTGCGTGCGTGGCATGCGGGGGTGCTGGCGAATTCGGTGGCGACTGAGGCGCTGACTTCGGTGCTGATTGCGATTAACAAGCGGTATAAGGTGGCGGGGGCGGGGATACGGATTACGGGTGTTGAATAAGTAGGATGGGTGGAGCGCAGCGTAACCCATCACCCGACTGTTACCACTGAACGATGGGTTACGCTACGCTCCACCCATCCTACAATTACTAATCGCTACCCATCGCGCCATGCCTGAACTTATTTTGACCGGAATTGCGGCTTTACCCGAAGTTGTGCTGGGCGCGGACCTGGCCGACCTCTTAACCGCGGCATTGACACACATGAATTCGCCTTTGCAATCCGGCGATGTCATCGTCCTCGCCCAAAAAATCATCTCCAAAGCCGAAGGCCGCACTGTGCACCTCGCCGACGTGCAGCCCAGCGCACGCGCGCAGTCGCTCGCGCGCGAGTGCAGCAAAGATCCGCGCTTGATCGAACTGGTGCTGCGCGAATCGCGCGAGGTATTGCGGGTGAAACCGGGGGTGATTATCGTCGAGCACAGATTGGGGTTTGTGATGGCTAACGCGGGCATCGATCAATCGAATGTGCCGGGCGACGATGTGGCGCTGCTGCTGCCGGAAGACCCAGATGCCTCGGCGCGTGCGCTGCGCGACACGTTGCGCGCGCGCAGCGGCGTGAATGTGGGCGTGTTGATCATCGACAGTTTCGGGCGTGCGTGGCGTAATGGGGTGACGGGCACGGCCATCGGTGTGGCGGGAGTGCCAGCGCTCATTGATCTGCGTGGCCGGCACGATCGTAACGGGCGCGAACTGCGCGTCACGCAAATTGCCGCGGCGGATGAACTCGCGGCGGCCGCGTCGCTGGTGATGGGGCAGGCGGATGAAGGTGTGCCAGCCGTGCTTGCGCGCGGGTTTCCCTATGCGTTAAGTCCGTTGCGCGAGAGCGCTATCGCGGACATGATACGCCCCAAAGCCGAGGATTTGTTTCGATGATCGTCGCGCTGGCCGGTGGTGTCGGTGGTGCGCGGCTGGCAGTGGGGTTGGCGGCTGCACTGCCGCCAGAGCAACTCACGATTGTGGTCAACACCGGTGACGATTTCGAACATCTGGGCTTTACCATCTGCCCCGATCTCGACACAGTGATGTATACGCTGGCGGGAGTGAACAACCCCATGCTCGGTTGGGGGCGCGCGGGTGAAACGTGGCAGTTCATGGGCGAAATGCAGCGCTTGGCGGGCGAAGACTGGTTTCAGTTGGGTGATCGCGATCTGGCGGTGCATGTGCTGCGGCGTGAAGCCTTGCGTCGCGGCGTGCCGCTGTCAAAAATCACCCGTCAACTCGCTGCGCGTTTTGGCATCCGGCACGCGATAGTGCCGATGAGCGACACGTCGGTGCGCACGCGCGTGAAAACCGCCACCGCCACACTTTCGTTTCAGGATTACTTCGTGCGGTTGCGCTGCGCGCCGCAGGTCACGGGCTTCACCTTTGCGGGCAGCCGCTCGGCACGCGTGCCGCCGGCGCTGCAACGGCTGATGCGCTCACGCAAAATAGAGGCGGTGGTGCTGTGTCCGTCGAATCCGTTTGTGAGCATTGCGCCCATCCTGAGCGTGCCCACGATTGCTGCGTGGTTGAAAGTGCGCGCGTTTCCGGTGGTGGCGGTGTCGCCGATCATCGGCGGCGCTGCGGTCAAAGGCCCGGCTGCAAAAATGATGCGCGAGTTGGGCATGACGCCAACCGCGCTGGACATCGCGCGCCACTACGGCAACGCGGTTGATCATTGGGTGATCGACCAGCAGGACGCTGCGCTGTCGGTTGCTATCACGCTCATGAGCAAACGCGTGCTGGTAACGGATACGCTGATGACGAATCGCGCGCGCAGTGCTACGTTGGCGCGGCGCCTGTTGCGTTTCGTTCGTGGACTTCCATAAAAATTGTTTAAAAACAAATACTTATGGATATTGTTGCCGCATCGCGGGGTGGCGGCGGGCAAGTCGCGACTGTCGGCGGTGATGCCCGATGCCGCGCGCGGCGAACTCAATCGCTGGCTGCTCGCGCGCACGCTACACATCGCAGCCGCGTGGCTGGGCGAGGCGCAGCGCTGCATGGTGGTGAGTCCGTGCGCACAGACGCTAGCGCTAGCTACAGACGCGGGCGCGATGGCGTTGCCTGAACAGCCATCGACGCCCGGCCTTAACATCGCGTTAGCGCACGCTGCCGCAACGGCCGCAACGCTCGGTGCGCAGCAGGTACTGGTCCTGCCGTGTGACTTGCCGCTGCTGGACTGTGCGGCGTTGCAGGCGATGACATCGCTGCGGGTTGATGGTGCAGAGGTGATCGCGCCGGATCGACACGGCAGCGGCACCAATGCCTTGCTGGTGGATGCCGGCGTGCGCGACTTTGCGTTTGGCGCCGGCAGCTATGCCCGGCATTGCGCGCTCGCGGCAGCGCGCGGATCGCGCGCACTGGCATGCGCGCATGCCGCGTTGGCCTTCGATCTCGATACGGTAGAAGATTTCTGGCAATGGCAACGCAGCGGCGGCGTGATGCCGTCCTTTCTGGCGGACTCGCCGCTTTCGGTGTGCCGCCGCGGTAGTATCATGCCGCCACTATAAATTTGCGGGGTAACCGTTTGCAATCATCACACACCGCGCACTGGTTGATCGCCAGTGCGGCAGTCAGCGCCGCACTCAGCACACTGGCCGGCGCACAAACCGGCGCGTACCCGGCTCGTGCCATTCGTATGGTTGCGCCGTCATCCGCCGGCGGGCCGGTGGATGTGATCGCGCGCGCCATCGCCATCAGTCTTGGCGAGGTGTTGAGTCAGCAAATCGTGATCGATAATCGCGCGGGTGCAGCCGGAATTATCGGCGCGGAAATCGTTGCCAAATCCGCGCCCGATGGTTACACGCTGTTGATGGGATTTTCGGGGCCGCTCGCCATCGCGCCGCATTTGGTGAAGTCGGTGCCGTACGACACCAACAAGGATTTCACGCCGATTACGCTGGTAGCCTCAGGGCCGTATGTGCTGCTGGTGCATCCGAGTCTGCCGGTGAAATCGGTGAGGGAATTGGTTGATCTCGCAAAATCACAACCGGGCAAACTTAATTTTGCGTCCGGCGGCACGGGGGTGGGCATACACATGGCGGGCGAATTGTTTAACCTCGCGGCCGGCGTCAAGATCACGCATGTGCCGTACAAAGGCGCAGGGCCGGGCATGACCGCGCTGCTCGCGGGCGAAGTGAACATGATGTTCAACGGCTTGTCGGCGGCACTGCCGCAAGTGAAAGCGGGCCGGCTGCGCGCGCTGGCCGTCGGCGGCGCCAAGCGCTCGGCGCTGCTGCCGGAGTTGCCCACAGTGGCGGAAAGCGGGCTGCAATTCAACACCTCGGGCTGGTACGGCGTGCTGGGGCCGGCGGGTTTGCCGCGTGTGTTGGTGAATAAGCTGCGCAACGATACCTTGCGCGCGCTGGCGTCAGCCGACACCAAAGAACGTCTGACCGCGCTCGCGGTGGAACCCATCGGTTCGACGCCGGAAACATTCGCCGCGTCGCTCAAGCAGGAGTATGCGCAGTGGGGCAAGGTGGTAAAGGCGGCAGGGATTCAACCGCAGTAAATTCAAAGGCGTTTAGCCACAGAGGACACAGAGAGAACGAGGGTTTGAACTTCTCGGTGCGCTCTGTGACCTCTGTGGTAAATGGGTTTCGGAAAGGTGCAAATGCAAACACGCAATATCAAAGTGCCCCTGCGCGATGGCATCATGAACGCGTATCTGGCGATACCCGACGGCCCGCCCGCAGGCGGCATCGTCGCCATCATGGAAATCTGGGGCGTGAACGACACCATGCGCAAGCACGCGCATGAATTCGCCGAAGCAGGCTTTGTGTGTCTGGTGCCGGATTTGTTCTGGCGCCAAGAGCCGGGCGTTGAATTGTCCGATCACAATCCTGCAGACGTAAAAAAAGCGTTCGATCTCTATTACGATTTCGACTACGACCTCGGCGTGCGCGACATGGAAGACACCGTGCAATATCTCGCTGGCATACCCGAATGCAACAGCAAGGCGGGCGCGGTGGGTTATTGCCTCGGCGGCAAGCTGTGTTACTTGTTGTGTTGCCGCACCGACATAGCTTGCGCGGTGGCGTACTACGGCACTTACATCGAGCACAATATTCGCGAGGTGAAGAACCTGCATCGCCCATTCATGCTGCATATGGCGATGAAAGATCGTTGGGTGCAGGCGGAAGTGAATGAGTTGCTGGAGCGGCGGCTGTCACCGAATCCGCTGGTGACCATCCATAAATATCCCGACGCCGATCACGCGTTCGCGCGGCACGGCGGCAAGCCGTTTCGTAAGGCGGATGCGGATCGGGCGTTGGGGTTGACGGTGGATTTTTTTCGCAAGCATCTCGCGTAATTTCGTAGGATGGGTGGAGGCCGAAGACCGTAACCCATCGCAGCGATTGGCGCCATGAGCGAAAGTGATAGGTTGCGCTGCGCTCCACCCATCCTACAAATTCAGTAGCTTCGCCGCATTACTCCACACGATTTGTTGTTTTTGTTCTCTGGTCAGCGAATTCACGCCGTCGAGAAACCGCACCGGCTCTTCGTAGGCGATGTCGAAGCACCGCATACCGTGTTATCGTTTCTCACCGGAAACCGATTGGAGGACTCAACCCGTGGCGCACAATCAGCTTACCGAGATCTCTCTCGGCGTAACGACTTTTTCGCTGTGGGGAGCACGCCGATGACAAGGGCGGCGCCGCTGGCCGACATCAAGCCCGAACAACTGGTGGCGGGGATTCGCGAGTGGGTATCGCTTGAGACGCCGCCCAACGACGTGCCGCGGTTGCAGGAATTCGCGGAACTCGCTGCGTATCAGGCACGTCAGGCGGGACTCGCCGTCGAGCTGATACCGGTGAACAACACCCAACAGCCGTTGGTGCGTATTCGTGCTAACAGCGCCAACAGCGAAAGCAACCAAAGTAACCAGAGCAACGAGAAGGCCGTGCTGGTGCTCGCGCATTACGATACCGTGCATCCGGTCGGCACCGTCGAGCGCAACCGGGTGCGCATCGAAAACGACAAAATGTTCGGGCCCGGCACTTATGACATGAAGGCCGGCGCCTACCTTGCGCTGCAGGCGATGGCAGCACTTTACCGCGAGCGTCAGCCCGCGCGCCCAGTGGAGCTGCTGCTGGTGCCCGACGAGGAAAGCGGCAGTCGCCTGTCGCGCGCCACCATCGAAGAATTTGCACGTAACGCGGCGTTCACCCTGGTCGCCGAACCTGCGCGCACCGGCGGCCACTGTGTCACCAGCCGCAAGGGCACCGGCGAAATTCGCATGACCGCCATCGGCGTTCCTTCACACGCCGGCACCGATCACGCCAAGGGCCGCAGCGCCATACGCGAAATCGCCCATCAGGCGCTCGCGCTGGACGCCATGACCAACTATGACGAAGGCTTAACGCTCAGCGTCGGGCGCATTGACGGCGGCACCAACCGCAACGTCGTGCCGGAGCGGGCGAGCCTGATCGCTGATTTTCGCGTCGTCACCCAGGCGCAGGCGGAGCGCTTGTTGGCCGCCGTCAAAGCGCTGACGCCGGTGGTCG
This sequence comes from Betaproteobacteria bacterium, assembly GCA_043741415.1. Classification (GTDB taxonomy): domain Bacteria; phylum Pseudomonadota; class Gammaproteobacteria; order Burkholderiales; family SG8-41; genus UBA5216. The sequence continues at coordinate 109 of JAYUAH010000734.1, read as the reverse complement.
ACGGCGTCACGCTGGAAATCGAAGCCAATCTTAACCGCCCGCCGTTCGAACGCTCAAAGCATGTGCAGGCGCTGTTCGAGCGCGCGCAGCGTGTCGCACGCGCAACCGG
>JAYUAH010000733.1:0-7149 GCA_043741415.1 Betaproteobacteria bacterium | reverse complement strand
GCGCTCGATGTGCGCGCTGCCGGTATCCACTTCACCCGGTTGATCGAGCAAGGCAAACACGCTCTCCGCCGCGGCGAGTCCACGTTGCAAGGGCTCGTTCACACTGGTGATGCGTTTTAACGGCGCGGTCAACATCATCATCGCGGTGAGAAACGACACGAATTCGCCGGCGGTAACGGTCGCCGTGCTGCGCGTGGCGAAGTAGATCATCGCCGCCAACGCGCTGGCCGCGATCAACTGCACAAACGGCACGCTGGCGGCGGCGGCCGCGGCCTGTTTCATCATGAATCGCCGTACCCCATTGGCCTGCTGCTCAAAGCGCGCGGCCTCGTACGGCTGGCCGCCATACAGCTTGACGACTTTATTGCCCTCGATGGTTTCCTGGATGACTTGCGTCACATCGCCCATCGCCGTCTGCACGCGGCGGCTGGTGTTGCGCAGGCGTATGCTCACCAGCCGCGCAATCAGCACAATCAGCGGCAGCATAATCAGCGACAGCAGCGACAATTGCCAGTTGATCCAGAACATCCACGCCAGCAAACCGATGATGGCGATGCTGTCCTTGAACAACACGGTGAGCACACTGGTCGCCGCCGCGGTGACCTGGGTTACGTCATACGTGATTTTGGAAATCAGATTGCCCGACGCCTGATCATCGTAATACGGCGTGGGCAGTTCGAGCAGCCGTGCAAACATTTGTTGGCGCAGATCGAGCACCAGCCGATTGCCGACCCACGCGATACAGTAGGAAGCCACATACTCGGCCACCCCGCGCACCAGGAACAAACCGATGATGAGCAGCGGCATCCAGCGGATCACCGCCGCATCGCGCGCCACGAACACGCCATCGAACAGCGGCTTCATGATCGCCGGCAACGCAGGCTCGGTCAGCGCAACAACAATGGTGCCCAAAATCGCCACCGCAAACACGCCGCGATAGGGCGTGATGTGGCGCAACAGACGCAGATACAACTCAGTGCTGGTCAGGATTCGCGATGGGTTATTCACCGGCGAACCTTACCAAATTTTTGATGTTAATTCAAATACTTAGCGGAACTCTCAACGGAACTCGTAAGCCACATTGATGGTGGCGTTTCGTCCGGGCAACGGATATACGTTGTAGCGGTCGGCCACAAACTGGCTGCGCACGGCGTAGTTGTAATATTTTTGTCCGAACAGATTGTTAAGCGCAACGCCCGCCCGCCACGGGCCGTTGCGATAGGCTAGCTTCGCGTCGATCACGGTGTAAGCAGGAATTTTTACCCCCAGCGTGTTGCCCTCATCGTTATCCATGAATTGCGCGCCGACGTGATTGGCAACCGCGCTAAGCGTCGTATTCGCATGGATGGACCATGCGGCATGGAGCGTGACTTTGTTACGCGGCACCAGCGGCACCGATTTGCTCGCGATGACGACATTGGTTTGTGTGAACGCGCCGCCCGGCAGCACACCTTCGCGAAACTTCGCATCAATAAAACTATACGCAGCACCCAGTGTGACACTGTTTGTAACCCGCCATTGTCCGTCGAGTTCCAGCCCGCGACGGCGTGACGGCGGTAAATTTGTGTTGCCGATGCCCGTGGTAAACGGATCGAGATGAATTTCATCGCGTACGTCCATCTGAAAGAGCGATGCGCGCACGCGCCCCGCCGTGCCCCGCGTTTCGAATCCAAGCTCGTGTGTATGCGCGCGTTGCGGGCGCAGAAACTGAAACTGGTTGGTAAAAGCGGCGTTGGATTCATAAATTTCATCGACATTGGCAAAACGAAAGCTGCTGCCGGTTTTTGCACTGAGCACCGTTTGCGTTGCCACCTGGTAGCGCACGCCTGCCTCGTAGGCGCGGCCCACCTCGCGCTGCGAGCCGGCGGGTGCGCCCGAGCCGAAGGCGCCGCCCGGCGCCGTGGCGTCAAAGCGGTCACGCGCGTTGAGGCTCAGTCGTTCGTGACGCAAACCGCCTTCGAGCGCAATGCGTTCGCTCCATTGAAACGTATCGCGCACGTAGATTGCGCTGTTTTGTTGATCAGCCTCTACGCTATTGATTGGCCGGGTGATGTTGCCGGGCGCATTCGAACTCAACAGACGGTAATCCCAGCGATACCAGTCAATGCCGGCCACCAGGGTGTTGGCGTGTCCCGCCACGGGCGTGGTGACCTTGACTCTGGGCGTCAGCGACAAAACGTTCAGGTCGGCGATGCGATAGTTGGGAAAACCGCTAAAGTCAAAATACGATTTCTGCTCTTTGCCGCGCCAGCCGCCGCTCAGGTTAACTTCGCCGAAACCCATCGGTATGCGCCAATCGAACGTTGCACGATCGCCGTCGCGTGTGGCGTAATCCAGTGGTGTTTGCGCGCCGCGTCGATCCGTGATGAGTTGATTCACGCCCGCACTCGGCTGCACTTGCCGCGCGCCGGGCAGACGTATGCCCTGACGATCCGAGGCGAACTTCAAGGCGAAGTCACCTGCGCCGGTCAACCAGTACAGATCGGCCAACACGTTGCTTTGGCGATTGCGGTTGTTATCGCGATAGCCGCCGGATTCCAGATCACCAGCCTGTACACTGAAGCCCGCAGTCTTGCCGGAATAATTGCCGCGCAGTTGCACTTCGTGCGTGTCATAGGAACCGTAGCGGGTTTCGAGTGTGACGCTGCTCGGTTGAGCGAGCGGCGAGCGGGTGATGATATTGATCACGCCGGCGCTGGCACCGTCGCCGTACAGCACCGCACCGCTGCCGCGCAGGATTTCGACACGTTCAATCGCGGACAGCGGCACCGTCGACCATTGCACGCCCGACAAATCAACATCGCTTACCCGCCGGCCATCGATGAGTATCAGCGTGTTTTGCGAGCCGGTGCTGCCGAAGCCGCGCATATCCACCGTGGTGCTCGACGCATTGTTACCGAACAAATCACGCACGCTGATGCCGGCCTGTTGCGAGAGCAAGTCGGGCACGGTGGTGGCGGCACTGTTGCGTATGTCTTCAGCCGAAATCACCGTGACACCTGGCGCTAATGGCAAAGCGTTTTCGGCAAAGCGCGTGGCCGTCACCACCACCGGCGGACCTACCGGTGCCGGTGTTTCAGCTGCGTACGTTGAACCGCTATCGATACCCGCAGAAAGGGCCGCAAGCATTGTCGCGGCCAGTCGGTTTTTATTGCTCATGAGTTCCCCAATAGATTGTGCGCGCCCGCCGCGCGCTGATACGCATCGGGAAACACCAGGGGGAATTTGCAAAAATGCCGAGATCATATCGATCAGGCCTGCCGCATCCCCGCAGCATTTCCCATCCATCGGTAGGGGCCGGTATACGGGCTCATGAACTACGCTGTGCCGCCTTCCCATGAATGGAACTCACAGTGGCAAACTGGCACATCGTCGCGCTAGCACTACAAAAATCGCAGCGCTATCGCGTTCACTTACCGTTGCGGGGGCAGCGTCGGAATTGATCGTGAGTATTTGATTTTAAATACTTTTTTCTCACCGGCTTCCCGTTTAACCGACGCCCTTTTGAGAGCGCCGGCACCCTTTACCGTGTCGGTGCAACACTCGCTTACGGAAAGCGCGCTGCACAGACGGCGTGCATAGTAGCACAGCGTCTCAGCCGCTCAGCGTGGTGGGCGCACCGCTATTCAGCGCCCATTACATTTGCCAAATCACATTCACAATTCGCCGTTAGTAGTTGACTTCATGGAATTTTTACAACTATAGTGCGGCCCATGGAAGCAGAGCTTAAATCTCTCGAAAGCAAGTTGCAGCAACTGGTCAGCCTGTGCCAGCAACTGCGCACCGAGAACCACCAATTGCGTCAGGATGTCGCGTCGGCGCTCAACGCCAATCGCAAGCTCGAAGACAAAATCGGCGGCGCCACCCTGCGACTTGAAGCATTACTGCAACAAATTCCGGAAGACGCCACATGAGCGCGGCCGAGACAAAAGACGGCAAAGACACCAAGGGCCTGCAAATCACCATCATGGGGCGCAATTTTCGCGTCGCGTGCAAGGATGAAGAACAAGCCACCCTGCTCGAAGCGGTCGATTACCTGAATCAGCGTATGGAAGAAATTCGCGATCAGGGCAAGATCGTCGGCCTCGAACGCATCGCCATCATGGCGGCACTCAACATCACGCACGAATTTCTCGGCGCCAAGGTCGGCGGTGATTTTGACATCGCCGGCTTCAAGCGTAGAATGGACGGCATGGAAGCGGTGATCGATCTCGCGATGTCGGAGCAAACCAAACTGTTCTGAGTTTGTTCCCAACAGCAGCGAGTCGAGCCGCTCAGAAATTCCCCTGCGGTGTTCGTTAAGGCCTTAATTTCTTTGAGCCAATATGCACCTAACGGTTGCTGACCTTAGTGATTCCGGTGTGAGCGTCCCACGCGGACGAACCTGAAGGAGTTCGGAAGGCGACCCCTTGAACCTTTGGTTCAAGAAACGGGCCTGACGGCACAGGCGGGGGAACCTTATTTGTGTAGTGTAGATGGATGCGGCCAGGCCGCATTTTTTTATGGAGTGTGCACATGCGCTACTGGTTGATGAAGAGCGAGCCCGAGGCCTACAGCATCGATCAACTTGCCAAAGATAAAACCGCGCCGTGGACCGGCGTGCGCAATTATCAGGCGCGCAATTTCATGCGCGATCAAATGGCCAAGGGTGACAAAGTGTTTTTTTATCATTCCAGTTGCGATGAGCCCGGCATCGTCGGCATCGCCGAAGTGTGCAAGCAGGCCTACCCGGATAAAACGCAGTTCGATCCCAAGAGCCACTACTACGATGAAAAATCCACGCGCGACAATCCGCGCTGGCTCCATGTCGACGTGAAGTTCATCAAAAAAACCCGTGTTGTCGGCCTGCCCGAACTGCGTTCGCACAAAGCACTCGCCAACATGCGCATACTCGCGCGCGGCAACCGCCTGTCGATCACGCCGGTGGATCCTGCCGAGTGGGAATTTATTTTGAAATTGCTGTGAGTTTAAGTTCATTACCGCAAAAGCGCGAAGGCGCAAAGAAACCCCGCAAAGAAGTTCCCGTTTTTCTTTGCGGCACTTCTTCGCGCCTTTGCGGTAATGAATTTCGCTTTTAAGGAACCGCCATGCCCCCACCGATCCTAACCATCGACACCCACGCGCACTACTTTCCGCAAAGCTACATCGACCTCATCGCGCAGCACGGCAAACATGTCGGCACCACGGTCACGGTCGACGACAAGGGCGTGACCTTCATTCAGGTCGGTCTGCACCTGCGCACCGGCCCGATTACGCGCACCTTCATCGATCTCGATGAACGCCTGAAGATCATGGATCAACAAGGCGTGGGCATGCAGGCGTTATCACTCACACAGCCGATGGTGTACTGGGCCGATGACGAACTCGGCACGCAACTTTGTGTGGCGCTCAACGACGCGATCAGCGCCGCGCATCTGGCACACCCGAGTCGTTTGATCGGCTTCGCCTGCCTGCCGATGCAAAATCCCACCCTCGCTGTAAAGGAACTCGAACGCGCGGCCAAGCTGCCCGGCATTAAAGGCGTTTACTTCGCCACCGCGGTGCGTGATCGCGAACTGTCGGATCGCAGTTTCTGGCCGGTGTACGAACGCTGCGAAGCGCTGGGGCTACCGATTTTTCTGCACCCGATGATGATCAACAACGAACGGTTGAAACAGTTTTATCTCGTCAACCTGTGCGGCAATCCGTTCGACACCGCCATCGCCGCCTCGCACTTGATTTACGGCGGCGTGCTCGACGCCTTCCCCAAACTCGAAGTAAGTCTGCCGCATGCCGGCGGCGTGCTGCCGATTCTGCGCGGGCGTCTTGATCGCGGCTTTGAAACGCGCGCGGAATGCAAGACCATTAGCAAGCCGCCGAGCAGTTACTTGAAGCGCTTCACCTACGACACCATTACCTACGACGAAGCACTGCTCGAAGACTTGATCAAACTGGTGGGCGCCGATCGAATTCTAGTGGGCAGCGATTATTGCTTTGACATCGCCTATGAAGAACCGGTGCGTTTTCTGGATGGGGTAAAGTCACTCACTGCAGAACAAAAGCAACAAATTTTGTGGAACAATGCGGCCAAGCTCTTGAAGCTGTAGGTTGGTGGTGAGCGCAGCGAACCCCAACAAGCGTTCGCGTATATCAGCAAACGTTGGGGTTCGCTGCGCTCACCACCAACCTACGGGAAAAAAATTTGGACACCTGATCTGGAGAAAGCGCCATGAATGCGAATCACGAATCCCTCATGCACGCACTACAACGCCGCCGCGTTCTTGCCAGCCTTGGCGCATTGGGCGCGGGCATGCTGCTACCGGGTTGCCAAACCTCTGCCACGGGCACGCCCGGCAAACCCTTCCGCATCGACGTGCACCACCATTTCCTCGCGGACGCCTACGTGGCCGCCATGAAGGCAAACAAAATTCGGCCGGTGGATTGGTCCGTGCAGATGTCGCTCGAGGAAATGGACAAGAGCGGCATCGCCACCGGCATGATCAGCCCGCCGCCGCCGGGCGTTACCTTCGGCGACGCCGCCTTCCGCCGCAAGCTCGCGCGCGACATCAACGAGGCGGGTGCGAAAATGGTGAGCGACCGTCCCACGCGATTCCGTTTGCTGGCAACGCTGCCATTCGCGAGCGTCGAAGATAGTCTCGCGGAAATCGCCTATGCCTACGACACGCTGAAAGCGGACGGCATCGCGCTCATGACCAGCTACAACGGCAAATACCTCGGCGACCCCAGCCACTGGCCGATCCTGGAAGAACTGAACCGCCGCAAAGCCGTGGTCTACACGCACCCGACGACGCCAGCGTGCTGCGGCGGCCTGCAGCCCTTCGTTTCGATCAACGCGATCGAGGGTCCGGTGGACACTACGCGCACCATGGTGAGCCTGATGTTCCAGGGGGGGGCTGCGAAATTCCCCGACATCCAATGGATCTTCTCCCACAGCGGCGGCGTGACACCGTTCCTGCTGTCGCGCTACCAACGCGAGGAAGTGGAAAAAGACCGCAAGGCCGAGCTGCCCCGCGGCGTGATGCACGAACTGCGCAAGTTCTACTACGACACCGCGCAGGGGCATCACGAAGGCGCGCTGAAAGCACTGCTCGCCATCATCCCGACCTCGCAGGTGCTCTACGGCACGGATTACCCGTTTTGGGATGGGCG
>JAYUAH010000732.1:0-3045 GCA_043741415.1 Betaproteobacteria bacterium | reverse complement strand
GGCAGGCGCCGTACACGCCCAAGGCCGCTGGGTGAAACAAGCGGCGTTTCCCGAACCGAGCGAAGAACTGGTGGGTGCCGCGGCGAACGGCAAGCTGTATGTGTTCGGCGGCTACGAAACCGGCGGCAAGCCCAAAGGCGTGATTTACGAATACGATCCGGCGAGTGACCAGTGGACGAAAAAGAAAAACATGATGCAGCCGGCGCATCATATGTCGATTGTGGAACATGGCGGCAAGTTCTACGTGATCGGCGGCTTCGTGGTGTCGACGCAGGGGCCGCCGTCGTGGGTGCCGATCAACAACGCGTGGCAGTACGATTCGGCGGCCGACACCTGGAAGGCGCTGGCGGCGATGCCGTCACGGCGCGGCGGCGGCAACGCGGGCGTGGTGGGCGAAAAAATTTATGTGATCGGCGGTGCCACCAACGCCCCGGGCGAAAGCGGTTTGCGCGGCGGCGTGCCGCAGCAGGTGGTGGGCACGGTGGAGGAGTACGATATTACCAACGACACCTGGCGTGCGCGCAGTGCGATGCCCACGCCGCGCAATCACGGCGGCGCAGGGGTGATTAACAACAAGATCTATGTCGTCGGCGGGCGCATCGGTGCGGCGTGGATCACCATGGCGAGCAACACCGATGCGGTCGAGGAATACGATCCCGCGACGGATAAATGGAGTTCATTGAAGGCGCGCATGCCCACCGCGCGCAGCGGCGGTGCTTCATCGGTGTGGCGCGGGCGCGTGGTGTTTGCGGGTGGCGAGTTTCAGGATTCGCGCATGATGGCGGCGTTTCGCGCGGTGGAGGCGTACGATCCGATTACCAATAGCTGGAGCACATTGCCGTCGATGCCGAACCCGCGTCACGGCCTGGCCGGCGCTATCATTGGCAATCGTTTGCACCTGGTGAGCGGCGATTTGCAGTCGGCCGGCACCGGGCACAATATGCATAGCGATGCGCATGATGTGTTTGAGTTTGACGCGAAGTGAGCGGAGGCGCTAATGAACAATAGATTGCAGCAGTGCATTGCAGCGGGTTTGTTTTCGTGCATCGCGCTAGGCGCCGGCGCCGCGGACTACCCGGATCGTGCCGTGAAATTAATCGTGCCGTTTCCGCCGGGCGGCTCCACCTATTTGACGGCCGAGATACTCGCGGGCGAGCTGCAAAAACTCACTGGCCAGCCTGTTCTGATCGAGGCCAAGGTCGGTAATAACAGCCTGGTGGCGCAGGACGCGTTGTATGCGTCAAAGCCCGATGGCTATACGCTGCTGGTGGGAACGAATCTTACGAACTCGCTGGTGCCGGTGGCGCATCGCAAGAAATTTACCTTCGATTACGATGCAAGCATTTTGCCGGTGACGCGGCTGGCGGATTTTCCGAGCATCCTGGTGACTGCGCCGGGCAATCCGGCGGCTACGTTAAAAGCGTTGATCGAGCGGCACAAAAGCAATTCGACACCACTGAAAAACGGCACCGATTTTTCGGGCAGTACTTCCCATCTGGCGAGCGTGCTGCTCGGCAAAGCCCAGGGTATACGGGTCGAGCAAGTGTTTATCAATGGCGCGGTCGGGCTGCTCAACGCGGCGTCGACGGGCGAGATCGACATGGTGGCGCTCAATACGGGTACGGCGACCCCTGCGGTAAAGGCAGGCAAGGTGAAGGCGCTGGCCGTGACCGGAGATAAACGCCTGGCGGATTTCCCCGCCGTACCAACGCTGAACGAAGCCGGATTCGGCGACTATGCCAGCGGCATTTGGCAAGGGCTGTTTGTACGTCACGGCGCGCCGGCAGAGGTAATCAAGCGCCTGCATCAAGTCGTTGCTAAAGCGATGACGAGCGACGTTGCACGCGCCGAATTCGCCAAAGCCAATGCGACGATTACGTTAAGCGACACACCGGAGCAATTCGCGGCCCAGCTTAAAGTGGAGCGCGCGCGCTGGGTGCAGGCGTTGCAGCAAGCCGGGCTGGTGTTCGACTGATGTCATAGGCAATATATCGTAAGTATTTGATTTTATTTAATATTTTATTATTAATGCGCGGTGGTTGCTGTACCCGCAGTAATTCTTTATCGTTGCATCGCTGGTTAACTTAACAAGGGGCACGTCATGAATCGTTCGATCGCCGTAGTTGCAGCAACCATGTTACTGGGCACCGCCGCCTATGCATATCAAGTCACCGGCCCGGTGCTCGAGGTGAGCGATAGCAAAATCGTGGTGGAAAAAGGCAAAGAGCGCTGGGAAATCGCGCGCGACAAAGAAACCAAAGGCGATAAAAATATTAAGAAAGGCGACCGCGTTACCGTGCAGTACAACATGACGGCCACGGAAATCGAATCCAAGGGCGGCAAGAAGGATGACAAAGCCAAGGATGTGAAGAAAGACGACAAAGCGCCCGTCAAGAAATAACGCAGCAACGTTTGCAACAAAAGGAAGGTCTATGGCCTTCCTTTTTTGTTGGGTAAATGGGTTCCTATGTGGCGCACAGTCACTGCTGTCGTTTTTTGGGATTGGTTTGGAAATCACGCCACGTATAATTTCCGCAGCGCCCGCACATCCTTAACAGTCTCAATATCCCACAGCGTCGCCAGCAATGCCACACTGCGTTTCGCGCCGAGTATCGGCACGATTAAGTCCAGCGCTTTTTCTTCCGCTTCCGCGCGCGTGAGCGGATTCTCAAAACTGCCTTTGGCCGCCATGGTTTGATGCTGGAGCACGCGGCCATCGTTCAATTTGATTTCCATCACGCAACGCCAGCGCCGTTGATCATCGGTTAGTTTCGGATCGCCCACGGCCAGGATGCGTTTGCGCAGGGCCAGCACGTGGCGGTCTTTCATGCGCTTGAAATCGTGCGCGGATTTGAAGGTGATGCCGCCGTCGATCAACATCACCGCCAGCAGATGCTGCACGCTGATATCGGGCATGTCGCGGTTGTTGACGATTTCCAACTCTTTATCGGGCATGCGTGCGGTGAGTGCGGCCACATCGCCGGCGTTGAATTGGTGCTCGATCATCAAATCGTGAAGTACATGCAGCGGCCCCTGTATCGGGCC
>JAYUAH010000731.1:0-3045 GCA_043741415.1 Betaproteobacteria bacterium | reverse complement strand
AACGTGGCGCTGCTCACCAATCACATCCTTGGCGCATCGCCATTCAGTTACCGCGATCTCACGCCGCTGGCGATGCTGATGCGCGAACACGTTGCCGTATGGACGCATCTGAACTCGCCGATCAAATCGGCAAAAGATTTGCTGGCGCGCCTTAAAGCGAACCCGTCGTCGGTGAGCTTTGGCCTGTCGCCCGCGCTCGGCAATCAAAATCACATTGTGCTTGGCATGCTCGCCAAGGCCGCCGGTGTCGATCCCAAGCTGCTGAAGATTGTGGTTTACGCCTCCGGGGGCAGCGGCATCACCGCGGCACTCGGCGGGCATGTCGATGCGTGGGTAGGCACTCTCGGCGGCGCAATACCGCTGGCGCAAAGTGGCAAGATCAATGTGATGGGCATCAGCGCCGCGCAGCGTCAGCCCAGCACGGCCGTTGCAATGCCGACGTTTCGCGAGCAGGGCATCAACGCGGTGTACGCGGCCTATCGCGGCGCTATCGGCCCCGGCAAGTTATCGACGGCGCAGCTTGCGTTTTGGGATGCCACGTTCGCCAAGGTCACGAGCACCGCGGAATGGAAGGCCACCGCGCTTGAACACGCGTGGGAGACGGATTACAAAAACAGCAGCGACGCACGCAAGCATCTCGATGTCGAGTATGCGCTGTTGCGCACGCTGCTGGCGGAACTGGGGGTGACGAAGCAGCCGCAGTAGACGCTAACCGCGGCGCCGCACCACCGCAATAATTTTCGCCAGACGCTCACTCGACGACGCATCGGGATGCGCATGCGCCGCCGCATCGATCAACCAGCGTTCGATATCCGCCGGCGTGGTGACTGTAGCCTGACGGCCTTCCATGGCGATTTTCAAGGCGCGAATTTTCAGTTGCTGGCGTGCTGCGGTGAATTCCGCCGGGCTGTCCATGTTGCAGGCCACTTCAAGATTCAACAGCAGTTCGGGCAAACTTTCAGCGGCGTTCTTGCCCGCGCTCTTGCCTCCGGTCGCGGCAGGCGCAGCGATCGCGGCCAGGCGTGCAAATCGCGCATCCAGCTTGGCTTTCCACGCGTCGGGCAAGTGCGCAACGGCATTCCAACGCGCTTCCAGGTCGGCGGCCTGCTCCTCGGACAAGGTGTCATTGGAATCTTCTGCTGCGAGCAAGGTCTCGCGCGCCTGACACAGCGCCATTTTCGCAATCAGCGCATCGTAGCGTGCTTGCGACGCGTTAGTTGCAATTTCGCCGATGCGCTTGCTGGCGGCATCGCGGGCCGCACGATAGCGGGTGTCGAGTTTCGGGCTATGTGATTTGGGTACTTCCGGCGCGGCACGCCACGCTTTGTCGGCCTCGGTCAGCACGAGCTTGATTTCCGCCGCGCTATCAGCGCGCACCACAGCAGCCACACGCTCGATAATCTCTTCACGCGCTTTCAGGGTGGCGCCGAACGCCGCTTCGCTTGCAGCACGCGCCGCATCCTTGGCGGCGAAGATCGCATCGGTGGCGGTTTTGAACGCCATCCACAGCGCATTCTCGTCGCGCCGCGGCAAGGGCAGGGCTTTGGCCACGGCTTGCCATTGGCTTTGCAGCTTGCGCACTTTGTCTACGGTGTCGCGCGCCGTTGCTGCCGCCGCACTGAGTTCCTTGGCGGCGGCAATCAACTGCTCGCGTTGCGCGCGCGCGTCGCCATAGGCCGCTTTGAGCGGCGCCTCCAGCGCCTGCACTGCCGCGGCATAGCGCGCGGTAACGGCGTTGTCGCCCTTTAACATTTTGCGCGGTACGGTGTGTTCGACCGGCCCCAGCTTGCGCCACGCGAGCTGCTGTTCATCCAGTGCGTGGCTCATGGCCCGCCAGTCAGCCGTGGCGGCAGGTGCCGCGCCCTCTGGCACTGCCGGAAAAAATTTCGCCGCGGCCTCGCGCAACGCAGTCACGATTTTCTCGCGTGCGGCGAGGTTTTCGTCGCGCGCGAGTTTGAGTTTTTCCAGATGCGCGGCAATAGGCACGTAGGCGGCCTTCAACGCGCCGTCAAACGCCAGCCACACGGCCTGCTTGGACGCACCGCCGAGTTTATCCAGATCTTTCCAGCGCTCGCGCAATTTGTCGATGGCATCCGCATGCGCTTTGATCGCGACTTTACCGGCAGCCGCTTCCGCCAGCGCTTGGGCTTCGGCCGCGAGTTTTTCACGCCCTTGCTCGCCGCTCCAGCGTTGCCAATCCTGCAAGCGGCGATGTTCGCGGTGCAAGGATTCAATGCGTGTGGCGAGCGATGCGTTCACCGCGCCACGCTTTAAGGCGTGATCTATCGCGGCCAGCAAGCGCGCGAGATCCGCCACATGGCCGCCGGCTTGCGCGGCCTCGGCGGCTTCAATATCACGCTGGATCGCGCTTAAGCGCTGCTGGTTGTGTTGCGCGCGTTGTTCGCGTTCTTGCGCGCTGTGGGTGTCGTGCTCGGCCTGACGCTCCTGCGCACTGGCATTACGCCAATCGGCGAAGCGGTGTGCCAGCGTGGTGTGCAACTCACCGTCGATGATTTCCGGAAACTCGCGCCACTGTTCGATCAACGTCTTTTCGATGGCTGCATCGGCTACGGCCGGCAAGGCTTGCAGGAATGTGGCCCGCGCCGTCACACTGGAAGCCAGCGCCAGCAGGCGATTTGCGGCATCGACTTTCTCGCTGCAACGTGTGTCAGCGGCATCGGGTACGCTTTGCGCGAGATCGAGCACATTAACCGCCAGCGGCGCCGAGCCCGCCGGTGGAATTTCGCCCTGCGCCACCCCGGGCAACACGTCACGCAGTTTCTCCATGGCGCTATCCACGGCACTGAACCAGCGCGTCTGCGTCTGCGCGTGCTCGCCTTGTGTGCGTACTTTGCTACCGAGCGCCTCACTCAGCGCTGCAAATTCCAGCGGCAATGACGCATCCAGCAAGCCGCTGTTCAACGCGGCCCACGCGTGATCGAGTTCCACCACGCGATTTACGGGGACGCTCTCTTGCGCAAGCCAAGTGCGCGCACTGGCGATCAAGGCGTTGGCTTCGTCAGTCGCCACACGCGTGCCACTGGT
>JAYUAH010000730.1:0-3046 GCA_043741415.1 Betaproteobacteria bacterium | reverse complement strand
ACCAGTTTTTCTTCGGTGTCCGCGGTGTGCGGTATGCGCATGGAATGCACGGAGGCGCCGCTGCCCGCAAGGCGCTGCATTTCGTACTCCATCACCGTATTCCACGACGGTACGATAATGCCGATTTTTTGTTGCCAAGTGTCCATGTGCTGCGTTCTCCTTTTCCTTGCGTGAAGCATAGCAGATACTCTACGCTACCCGTGGCATAGACCCGAGGAGATGATCATGCGCTTGAGTTACCGTAGTTCATTGGCTGCCTTGATGGTAATGGCCGCGCCCGCGTTGGCGCAGACCGCGTACCCGCAAAAGCCAATACGCATCGTGGTGCCGTTCCCGGCGGGCGGCACCACCGACATACTCGCACGTGCCATCGGCCAAAAACTCGCCGAGCCGTTCAAGCAGCAAGTTATTATCGATAACCGGCCCGGTGCGGGTGCGAACATCGGTGCGGAAATCGCAGTCAAAGCGCCGCCGGATGGTTACACCTTGTTCGGCATTTCCACCATCCACGCCATCAATCCCAGTTTGTACAGCAAGCTCGCTTATGATCCGGTAAAAGATTTCGCGCCGATCACCAATGTGGCTGCAACCTCGCAGGTGTTGACGGTGCATCCGTCGCTGCCGGTGACTACCGTGAAGACGTTCATCGCTTATGCAAAGGCGAGGCCCGGCGAGTTGAATTACAGTTCCGCAGGCAATGGCAGCCAGCCGCACTTGACCGGTGAGTTATTCAAAACCATGACCGGCATCAACATCGTGCATGTGCCGTACAAAGGCGCGCCACCTGCGATGACGGATTTATTGGCAGGGCAGGTCGCGTTGACGTTCGCCACCGCGCCGTCCGCAGTGCCGCATGTGCGCTCAAACAAGTTGCGCGCGCTGGGCGTGAGCACGGCAACGCGCATCACCGCGCTGCCGGATGTGCCGACGATCGCCGAAGCCGGTGTCGCGGGCTTTGAAGCGGCCGGATGGAATGGCCTCGTTGCTCCGGCGGGCACACCGGCTGCCATCATTGAACGGCTGCACGCCGCTATCGTGAAAATCGTGCAGGAACCGGCGATGAGCAAATATCTCGCCGATCAAGGCGCCGATCCGTGGACCATGACGCCCGTGAAATACGGCGATTACATTAAATCCGAAGTGGCGAAGTGGGCCAAGGTGGTTAAAGCCTCCGGCGCGAAAATCGATTGATCGCACGCCACGTGGTGTACTAGGCGTTCATTCGTAAAATACTAAATATTGTTTAAAATCAAATACTTACGATTTTTATCGATTTTGTGCCTATAACAGCACCGCGCAGCCGCTTGTGCTTGCGTGATGCTGCAAATGGGCCTTACGTCACTGCGCAGCCGCGCGCTCCTTGATCGATACGCGCCAGTGGATGCGGTCTTCTTCCGGCGGATAGTCGCCGGCCGCTTTGTGATACGAGCAGCGGTTGTCCCAGATCACGATGTCGCCTTTTTTCCACTGGTGATGGTACTCGGCGCCCGGCTGCACCATGTAGCCGGTGAGTTCGTCGATCAGCGCACGGCTTTCTTCTTCTGCCAGGCCTTCAACGTGCAGAATTTTGCCGGGGTCGAAGTAGAGCGCCTTGCGCCCGGTCTCAGGATGCGTGCGCACCAGCGGATGCAGCGCGGGCGGTTTGCTGCGATCTTCGGGATTCAATAGCGTGGTGGCGTTGCGCCGACCGCCGTAAACATACGCGCCCAGGCAGCCCTCGATGCGTTGCTTGAGACTTGCGGGCAATGCCTCGTACGCCGCATACATGCTGGCAAACAGCGTATTTCCGCCGTGGCTTGGTATCGCCACGCCATAGAGTTGCGTGGCCTTGAACGGCACCGGGTCGTAGGCGCCATCGGTGTGCCAGCCCGAAGCACCGCGTTTGTAAATCGCCATGTCGAGTTTGCCGTCGGCGCCGAATTTGTTCACGCCGAGCAGCGTGATTTCGGGGACCTCCGGGTGGCGCGTGCTTTTCGACGGATGCGGATCAATCACACCAAAGCGCTTGCTGTAGGCGAGAAATTCGTTGAGTTGCAAATCCTGCCCGCGCACCACCAGCACATTGCAGTCGAGCCAGGTGCGGTACAGCGTATTGAATGTTGCGTCGTCGATGTTGCGCACATCAACGCCTTCGGCGATCGCGCCGACCTGCGGCGTCATGCGGCGGATTTCAAGCATCGTATAGCCCTCCCTGTGCGGAACATGCGCGTGATGGCGATATGTTACCACCGGTGCGCACCGCAAAGGTGTTAGCGATAAACCGCCTGGATCAGCGCCCGCATATAGCCCACGACAAAGGCCTGATTGGCCATCTGCGCGCCGGGGAACATCGGCGAATGATCCAGCGAAAACGGCCCCTTGAACCCCACATCGCGATACGCCTGCATGGCGCGAAACATATCCACGTCGCCGTTGTCGACGAAGGTCTCCTGAAACTTCGGAAACTCGCCACGTACATTGCGAAAGTGCACCATCACGATCTTGTCGATGGAGCCCATGTGGCGTATTGCATCGTAGACATCGACACCCTGCATCTCGGTGACACACCCCTGGCAAAACAGCATGCCGTTGGAGCGCGACGGCACCATATCGAAAATTTTTTGATACTGATCAAACGTGGAAGCGATATGCGCCGCACCCGCCAGCGCGGGTGTGCCGTGCGGCACTGGCGGATCGTCCGGATGCAACGCCAGACGCACGCCGGATTTCTCCGCCACCGGAATCGCTGCTTTTAGAAAGTAATTCATGTTGCTCCACATCTGCGCTTCGGCAATCGGCGGCGTGATGGGCGGGGCCGGGTTTTTCAGATAGGCGTCGTAGTCGAATGAAATGTACGTCGAGCCGCCGCGGCCTGGCGTCGGTGTTGAACGCAGCAACTTTGAATTCAGCAGCTTGAAGTTGTAAGCCATGATGGGTATGCCCGCATGGCCCATGGCTTGAATGACGTTTTGCAGAAACGCAATTTTTTCATCACGGCCGGCGATGCCCCGTTTGATTTCCTCGAAGCCGCTGGTGGCCAGCACGGTGCGCAAATTCATGCCGTGTG
>JAYUAH010000729.1:0-7180 GCA_043741415.1 Betaproteobacteria bacterium | reverse complement strand
GTATGGCGCGGAGTTTTTTTTATTACGCAGCATCGAGAAGTTGCTTACTACCGCGAAGCGAGTGCGCTGCGGCGAACTTGGCGCGCGAACCGGTATGCGTTTTAACAATGACGAACTCCATCAGCTAGGTCAGGAATTCGATAACATGGCCGCCACGCTCGAAGCCGACCGCACGCTACTGCACGAATCGGACGAGAAATTCCGCGCGCTCTCAGACCAGTCTTGCGTGGGTATCGTAACCATAGTCGACGGGAAAATCACCTATGCGAACGAGCGAATGGCGCAATTGTCGGGCTACAGCGTCGAGGAAATTCTGCGCATGCACCCGGTTGACGCGGCGGTAGAAAGCGAACGGGCGAGGGTCGCGGATTATATGCAAAAGTTTCTTGCTGGTGAAACAACCGAAGCGAAATTTGCATATCATGGGCTGCGCAAAGACGGCACCGTCTTGGATATCGAGGCCTACAACTCCGTCATGCACATTGGCGGAAAACGCGGGCTAATCGTGGTCAATCTGGATGTTTCAGATCGCGTGCATGCCGAGCAGGAATTGCAGGTGCTGCATACCCAAATGCGCGAACAGGCGATTCATGACGGTCTGACCGGCCTCTTTAATCGCCGCTATCTGGATGAAACCCTCACGCGGGAACTGATTCGCGCGCAACGCGTCAGTTACCCGGTTAGCGTGATCATGGGCGATATCGACTACTTTAAGAAAATCAACGACAAGTACGGGCACCAGGCAGGGGACGACGTATTGAAAGAATTCGCCAGACTCTTGAAGCGCTATTGCCGGGGCAGTGATATTCCCTGCCGCTACGGTGGCGAAGAATTTCTGCTGCTGATGCCCGATTCGCCGCTCGACGGTGCAGTGCGCAGGGCCGAGGAACTGCGCCTGGCGATGGCGGACATGCGGCTTGAATACGACGGCAGCCCGCTCGGAAAGATCACCATCTCGCTCGGCGTCGCAAGTTTTCCCGAGCACGGCGCCGACGCGAAATCATTGCTGCACGCGGCCGACGAAGCACTGTACGAAGCAAAAGGGACCGGCCGCGACCGCGTTGTCGTTTATCGAAGGTTTGATTAGCCGCGCGCCTGTCTGCCTACAAAGGCGGCGGCCCGGATAGCCGCGCAGGTGCTCAAGCCTTTGAGTCCGCACAATGGACGCAATGCAAAATTAAAGATTATTCATAAAAACATATAGTTACATGCGGCTTGCTTGTTCCTCTGCATTATTTTGGGCTCCTTTGGTAGCAGCGCAAACACAGGAAAATCACGGACACGGAATTATTTCGAATTGTGTGCGCCGGCGAACACATCAAATCACAGAGGAAGGTAATAATGAATAACCATCAACCCGTGTGAAGGAGCTGAAAATGAACTGGGATCGCGTCGAAGGCAACTGGAAGCAGATCAAGGGCAAGGTCAAAGAGCAATGGGGCAAACTTACCGATGATCATCTGGACATCATCGCCGGCAAGCGCGATCAGTTGGTGGGAAAAATCCAGGAAAACTATGGTGTTGCCCGGGATGTCGCCGAGCGTCAGGTAAAGGAATGGGAGGATCGTAATCAGGACGTCTTTGAGGAGACAGCCGCCGCAGTCAAGGCGCTTCCGAAAAGCCTGCACGGGAGTACCGAATAGGATTTCACCTTCGCGAGTGTTTCACGTTTCGTACATACCCCAGGAGTTTCCATGGCATACGCAATCGTTCATTTTGAAATCCCGGCAGATGATGTAGCGCGCGCGCAAAAATTCTACAAACAGGCATTTGGCTGGAAAATCAGCGACCCGTGGAAAATGAATTACTTTTTTATCGAGACCCGGAAGCAGGGAGAAGAAGGTATTAACGGCGGCCTGATGCAACGCAAGATGCCCAATCAACCGTTCATGAACTACATAGCCGTGAAATCCATCGACGCGGCCCTGAAAAAGGTGGCGGCGGCGGGTGGAACCCTTTGCATGCCCAGTACGGAAATCGGACAGAATATGGGCTGGATCGCGGCGTTCAAAGATACCGAAGGCAATATGATGGGCTTTCATCAGGCGCCCAAGACGCCCGCAAAAAAATCGGCGAAGAAATCCGCCCAAAAAACTGCGAAAAAGAAGTAGGCTGTTTATGCCGTCGGCGGCAAGAGCGAACAGCCGTCCGCTTCGCTGCCGCCTCGCGGCGCCGGCAATTCATACGTCAGGCGGAGCACGCAAGGGGCGGTAATCAAATCCGGCTGACCGCCGAGCGCGTTGAGTTTTCCGCCACTCAAGCACTGGACCGCAGCGGCTGCACCCGCAACGCTCACCGCCTCTACCGCGAGTAAGCCTGAAAGATAACGGTCGCCCGCGCGATCATCCTTGGCCGATGAAGCCGCGGTGATTTCGGCATTGCACAGCGCGAACTCCGCCGACGCGACACCGCGCGTTTTAGCCAATGCCGGCAGCACGTCGTCGCACACGCCGTGTGCGAACGCCTGCTCGCGCCCTGTCACCGCCGTCAGCGGCAGCAACACCAGATAAGCGCCGTCACTCAAACCCGCGCGGCACACCACATCGCAAATGCCCTTGATGGTGTTGCGAAACTGCGGCACAAAAAAGCGGTCGCGCGCAGTACGGTTTTTACGTAACGAGGTGTGCGCTGCTGACTGCATGACCGCTGTACTTTGCAAATCGTAGTAGGTCAGATATTTAGGCGCGCCCGCCGTGGCGTTCAAAGCGACATAACGCCGCCCACGCAAAAAACCCGGCATACGCAATATGCGGTCGGGTAAATGCTCGCGGTTGTACCACGCGTTAAAATCGTCTTCGATTTCTGCGGGTACATCGGTCCACACCATCAAAATGCCTTCGGGCACGTTAATTCGCCTTGATCCCCGCTTCGCGCACCAGCTTGCCCCACTTCGCAGTCTCGGTTTTCACATACGCCGCGAACTCATCCGGCGCGCTGCCCACCGGGTCGAGGCCCATCGCCAACAAACGCTCGCGGTTGGCGGGATCGTTCGCTGTTTTGGTAATTTCACCATAGAGTTTGTTGACGATGTCGCGCGGTGTAGCGCCCGGCGCAAACAGCGCATACCACTGATCCAGCGCAAATCCCGGCACACCGGCTTCGGCAATGGTGGGTAGCGCCGGCACCGACGGCGAACGCTTTGCGCCGGTGATGGCCAGCGCGCGCAAGCGCTTGGCACGCACATGCGGCAGCGTCGATATGGCGCTGGCCGCCGTGACCGATACGCGCCCGGCCACCAAATCCAGAATGCTGGGCGCCGTGCCTTTGTAGGGGATATGCACAAATTGCAGCCCGGCCATGCGGTTTAACATTTCCACCGTTAGATGCTGCCCGCTGCCGCTGCCCGATGACGAAAACAGAATCTCGTTCGGACGCGCTTTGGTGAACGCGATCAGCTCCTTCACGCTGTTCACCGGCAGCGACGGATGCACCGACAGCACGCTGGCCGATTGCACAAACAACGAAATAGGCGCGAAGTCTTTTATCGGATCGAAACTCAGTTTATACAGCGCCGGCGTGATGGCGTGGCCCATCGAGGTCATGAGCAAGGTGTAACCATCGGGTGCCGCGCGCGCAACGACTTCACCCGCGATGGTGCCGCCCGCGCCCGGCCGATTTTCAGCCACCACTTGCTGGCCCCAAGCCTCGGTAAATTTCTGGCCGAGCAAGCGCGCTGCGGTATCCACGCCACCGCCGGGCGCGAGTGCGACGACGATGCGTATCGATTTGACGGGGTAATTGGTTTGCGCGCCAGCCACGTTTACCGCCGTGGCCAGCCCTAAGCCTAAAATACGTAAGTATTTGATTTTAAACATTTTTTTATATAACATGATGTTATCCTCTGAAATGGTTCGATCAACCGGCCAGCGCCGCCGTACACGCATCATAGCCATACACCCACGCCGGATCAGTCTCGCCTTTGAGCCAGGTATTCTTGCTGGCGTTGCCTTGTATTTGCGCGGTGCGCGGCTTGCGCGTGGCCTCGTAGCGTTTGAACGCCGCGGCAATGCCATCGGCATCAATGCCGTCAACGCAACGGCTCAACACTATCGCATCTTCCAACGCCGACGCCGCGCCCTGCGCCATGTACGGGGTCATCGGGTGACACGCATCCCCCAGCAACACCACGCGCCCGCCATCCAAACGCCAACGCGGCAGCGGATCGCGTTCGAACAGCGCCCACTTGTGCACGCTGCTCGCGGCAATGAGTACAGCTTGCACCTCCGGGTGAAAACCGGCGAAGCTCGCACGCAGTTCGTCCAGATCACCCTGCGCCGACCATGATTCCGGCGTCAGCCATTCCGCTTTTTCCGGCTGACTGGTGACAAAATAAATTTCGTCGCGCGCGGCGGTCACCGGGTAAATCACCATATGCCGGTCCGCGCCCCACCACTTGGTGCGCACCGCCGGCACATGCACGCCGTTCATGCGCGCCGCGTTGAAGGTGGTGCGATAGGCCACCTTGCCGGTGAAATGCGCACGCTCCGGCCCCAGCAGCAATTCGCGCACCAGCGAATGCACGCCGTCGGCGGCGATCACCGCATCGGCCGTCACCCGCGCGCCATGCGCGAACATCAGCGTCACGCCGTACGCGTCTTGCTCGAAGCCCGTCAGCTTGCGATTCAATTCGACCATGCCGCTCGGTACTATCGAGGCAATCGCTGCATGCAAATCCGCGCGATGTAAAAAGAAATACGGCGCGCCGAATTTTGCTTCCGCGGTCTCCGCCATCGGCATGTCGCTGGTGACTTCGCCGCTGTCCCACACGCGGCTCAGCATGCGCGGCGACTGAAACGCAATTTTTCGCAGACGGTCTTCCACACCCAACGCGCGCAACACCTTGACCGCGTTCGGTGCCATTTGTATGCCGGCACCGACGCGCGCGAAGGCCGGCGCCTGCTCATACACACGCACGCTGTGGCCCTGGCGCGCGAGCAACGCAGCCGTGGCCAGGCCGCCGATGCCAGCGCCGATGATGGCGATAGACAGAGGTTTTTTTTGCATAGTTACTTCACTAAAAATATCGACCGTAGCTCGATCTAACGACCTTCAATCAAACCGAACCTTCGCACTTTCAATCACTCGACGCCACTTCGGAATTTCCGCGCGTATGTGCGCAGCAAATTCCTCCGCCGTACCGCCGATCAGATTCACCGTCGGCAGCCGTTCGCGCATCACCGGTTGTGTCAGCGCTTTGGTGATTTCGTGCGACAGTTTGCCGACGATAGCCGCAGGCGTTGCAGCCGGTGCTAAAACGCCAAACCAGATCGTCGATTCATACCCGGCGACGCCGGCCTCTTGCATGGTCGGCAACGCGGGCGCAACAGGCGAGCGCTTGGCGCTGGTGACGGCGAGCGCGCGTACTTTGCCGTCTTTGGCGTAAATGATGCCGCCGCCTTCAAACATCATGTCGACATGGCCACCGATGACATCGATCATCGCCGGCCCCGCACCCTTGTACGGCACGTGCACGATATCGCCGCCGGTCAAATACTTGAACAACTCGCCCGCCAGATGATTAGACGACCCTGCCCCGCCCGACGCAAACGTGAGCATGCCGGGCTGTGCTCGCATCAGCGCAATCAGTTCTTTCACCGTGCGCGCGGGCACCACGGGGTTGACCACCAGATACAGCGGCGTGGAAAAACACAACGATACCGGTGCAAAATCACGCAGCGGATCGTACGGCAAATTCTTTTGCGCACTGACATTGATAGCCAAGCTGGTGACACTGCCGAAAAACAGTGTGTAACCGTCTGGTGCTGATTTCGCCGCCAACTGCGCGCCGATAATCTGACTCGCACCCGGACGATTCTCGACAACGAATTGCTGCCCCATTTGTTCGGTAAGGCTAGCTCCCAATGCACGCGGCATGATGTCGCCGAGCCCACCCGCGGTATAGGGCGCGATGATGCGCACGGGTTTTATGGGATACACCTGCGCAACCGCAACACCCTGCACAAACAACGCCGCCATGGCGGCAAACCCGTTATGCATTCCAGATCAAACCGCCATTACTGGCGCGCACTCGCTTGCAATCCCACGCGAGTTCGCGTCCGATAGTGCGCGCGCCGCCGGTGATCGATATCACTTTTCCCGAAAACTCCCCCACAGTGCTCATCCAGTTCTTCGTGTCGAATAAATTTAAGTACTTGTTTTTAAACAGTTTTTTACTGTGGCTTTAATTTCGCCGCGGCCACCACTTTGCGCCACTTCGCAATGTCGCGGCGTATGAATTCGGCATATTGCTCGGGCGTGCTGCTCAACGGCTCCAACCCCAGCCCGGCGTAGCGCTCTTTGAGGTCCGCACTCTGCGCAGCTTTCGCCACACCGGCACTCAACTTGGCCACGATGTCGCGCGGCGTACCTGCGGGTGCAATCAAGCCGTAGTTGGCATCGACTTCGAAATCCGCGTAACCGAGTTCAGCAAACGTCGGCACCTCGGGCAGGCCGCGTGCGCGTTTCGCACTGGCCGTGGCCATCGCGCGCAGCTTACCCGCTTTCACCTGCGGGATCGCCGGCGGCACTGAAATAAACATCACGTCGACGTGGCCGCCGATCACATCGGCCATCGCCAGCGACGCGCCCTTGTACGGCACGTGCAGCATGTCGATGCCGGTGGCGAGTTTCAACATCTCGCCGCCCAGATGCAGCGAGCCGCCGGTGCCCGATGAACCGTAGGTGAGCGCATTCTTGCGCGCCTTGGCGACCGCGATGAATTCCTTCACCGTGCGCGCCGGCACCACCGGATTCACCATGAACGCGATATCGCTATTCGCGGTGAGACTGATCGGTGCGAAATCCCTGATCGTGTCGAACGGCAATTTGGCGTAGGTGTTCGGGTTGATGGTCAGGCCCGATGTGGTGGCGAGCAACGTGTAGCCGTCGGGTGGTGACTTCGCCACCACGTCACCCGCGATCACGCCATTGGCGCCGGCACGATAGTCGATCACCATCGGCTGGCCGAACAGTTCGTAGAGCTTTTGCGCCACCGGACGCACCACCAGATCAGCCGGCCCGCCCGCTGCAAAGCCGACCACCACGCGCACGGGTTTGACCGGATACTCTTGTGCGTACGCTGTGCTGAATAACACCACGAGTGCAACGCCGACGCATGCAATGCGCACTAAGCGATCTCGGCACGGCCGTTGTTGAGCACCACCGCGCCGCGTTCCGGCAC
>JAYUAH010000728.1:0-3061 GCA_043741415.1 Betaproteobacteria bacterium | reverse complement strand
TAGGCAGCTATGGCGCCGAGGGATTTATTTATCAGGCTTACGCAGCGCTACCGGATTTTGACGGAAACTTTCCGGTGATCGGCAGTTGGATTGTCGGCGACGCAGCGGCCGGCATCGGCATCCGCGAAAACACGCAACAGATCACCACCAACAGCAGCCGCTTTGTGCCTCATTACTTCAACTAAGACTACACTGACGAGCGACACATGGACATTCTTGAACAATCCATCAGCGGATTCCCCGCGTTTATAATTCACCTGGCTGCCGCACTGATTTTGCTGGGCGTGTTTCTATTCATTTACGTCAAGACCACGCCCTATCACGAGATTGATTTGATACGCGATGGCAACGTCGCGGCTGCCATCAGCTTATCCGGCGCAACCCTGGGCTTTGCGATACCGATGGCGCAGGCGATTGCGCAAAGCGGCAACCTGCTCGACATGCTGCTGTGGGCCGGCATTGCATTGGTGGTGCAGTTGCTGGTGTATGGTGTGGTGCGTTTGATTATGCCCAGCATTTCCAAAGACATTCCCGCGGGCCACGTTGCGCAAGGCATTTTTCTCGGTATGCTGTCATTGGCAACCGGCATCCTCAATGCAGCGTGCATGGCAGATTGATATTAAAATAAAATATTCAATAAAATCAATAGGTTACATAATGAACTTCGCGATTGAAGATACGCTTGAACAGAGCGCATTTCGCACCGAAGTGCGCCAGTTTTTCGAGCAAAATATTACGCCCAATCTTGAGCATTCGGTAGACCCTTGCGACATGACGTTCGAGCAGTATCAACTGCGGCGCGAGCTGGGCCGCCGCCTCGGCGCGAAAGGCTGGCTCTACCCGTCTATGCCAAAAGAATATGGCGGCGGCGATCTGTCCGCCGATCAAGTGATGATACTTTCCGATGAATTGTCGCGCATCGGCTTGTCACTGCCGCCGTATTACGACGCGGGCGGGCGCATGTCGGCGCCGACGATTTTGGTGTGGGGCACGCCCGAACATAAAAAACGTTTTCTGCCGCCGATCTGCCGTGGCGAGGTACGCACCTGGCAGCTACTCACCGAACCAGGTGCCGGCTCCGATCTTGCCGGCATCAAGACCAGCGCGATACGCGACGGCGACGCCTACGTCGTCAACGGGCAAAAAATGTACGTGGGGAGTTCGCACGGCGCGGATTACTCGTGGACCATCGTTGTCACCGATCCGAAAGGCGAGCGCCACAAAAATCTATCGTGGCTGATGATCCCCATGAATCTACCGGGCATCACCGTAACACCGATGGATTTGCTCGCCACCGGCGGCGAAGGCGGCAGCGGCTCGGGCGTGAAAAACGCGGTGTTCTTCGACAACGTGCGCGTGTCCGCGGACAACCTCGTGGGCGGCGAAAACAACGGCTGGAAAGTCGCCACCACGCATCTCGAAGTTGAACACGGCGGTATGGGCCGCCTCGCCGACCGGCGCGTGATTTACGATTTCATCAATCTGTGCCGCGAGCGCCACGATGGCTGGGCGATTGCCGATGAGCCGTCTGCGCGTGCGGAATTGGTCGATCTGTACATCGAAGCGGAGATCACGCGTTTGTTTGCGCTGCGTAATCACTGGCTCGCGCACAGCGGCCAGCCGCGCTCGTATGAAGGCTCGCAATACAGCTTGCGACGCAAACTATCGGGTCTCGACATCGCCGAGAAAATGTTGCGTATCGCGGGGCCACTGGTGCTGACCAAAGACAAACGCTGGGCGCCGCTTAACGGCACCATCGAATATTTTCAGCGCGATGCCATCACCGCGTTGCATCCCGGCGCCACCACCGACATTCAGCGCGTCATCATGGCGCGGCGCATCGGCATCGGCGGGCGCGAACGCGAAAAAGCCGCCAACCTGCGCTAGCCGTCCTACCAAGGAAAAAAACATGGACCTGTCACTCAACGACACCCAGCAACTCATACAAGACTCCGCACGCGATTTTGTGCGTGGCGCGTGCAACCGCGACCTGCTTCTCAAGCTCGACCGCAATCCGGCAACGCTAATGGATGTACTGTGGAAACCCATGTCGGCGCTGGGCTGGACCGGCATGGCTATTGCGGAGGAATACGGCGGCACCGGCAATAGCATGACGGATGTGGCGGTGCTGTTCGAGGAACTCGGCGTAGGCCCCGTGCCCGGCCCGCTGTTTTCATCCGCGGTATTGTGTGCGCGCATGCTGCTGGAAACCGCGAGCGACGCCATGAAGCAGGCATGGCTGCCGCGCATCGCCAGTGGTGAACGCGTGTTCGCGCTGGCACTCACCGAGACCACCTACGGTTGGTCGGCGGAGAGCATCCGCGTCAACGCCCAAGGCGACGGCAAGGATTTCGTTTTAAGCGGCACCAAGGTGTTTGTGCACGATGCCTTCTACGCCACCGACCTGCTGGTGGCCGCGCGCGTCGACGATGGCATAGGCTTGATACGCATTGACGCCAAGGCCGCAGGCGTTGCCGTACGCGCACTCGACGGCTTCATCGCCGGCATGAGTGAAGTTATTTTTGACAGCGTGCGCGTGAGTAGCAGCGACGTGATCACCACAACATGGGACGCGCTCGAACGCGTTATGGTCGCGGTGGCGCCTGTACTGTGCGCCTACAAAGTCGGCGCCTGCAAAGCGGTGTATGACTTGTCGCTGAACTACGCCCGCGAACGCACGCAGTTCGGCCAGATCATCGGGCGTTTTGCGCGCGTGCAGGATCACCTCATCCACATGGTCAACTATCTCGATGCCGCGCGCTGGACCACGTACGAAGCGCTTTGGAAACTCGACAGCGGCATGGATGCGGCCGCGAGCTGCCATGTCGCCAAATCGGTAGCGTCGGAAAATTATATGCGTTCATGCGACTACGCGCATGAAGTACATGCCGGCATCGGTGTGGTGCGTGAATACGGATTGACACTGCACACCAAGCTCTCGCGCTCGCTGTATCACTGCCTGGGTGCGCCGAGCATGCATCGCAAGCGGCTGGAAAGCGTGCTGGGATTGATGCCGGCGTAAAAAAACGTCAACAGTAATTTACATCCTGTCTATCCATGT
>JAYUAH010000727.1:0-3062 GCA_043741415.1 Betaproteobacteria bacterium | reverse complement strand
TCGCCGGCGTACTGCGCGTGACGCGTATTGGCGACAAACGCAAGCGCATCCACGCTTCGATCCACCAGCGCAATGCGCAGCGTACGCGGCAGATATACGGTGCGCGACATCTCGCGCGCCCACAAGGCGTCCACTGCGCCGGCAACGTCGGCTGCCGGCACACGATACGCGATGCCGCGACACGCACCGCCGCGATTCAAACCCAGCACCAGCCCCGGCTGCGCGTGGGTGCCGCGATTACGCACCGAGTAAATGCAAAACGCGCGATGGTAGCCGCGCAACAGCGCCGAACCGGCATGATCGTGCGCGAAGCCGGGGTCCCACATCAGCGAACCGTAGCCGAACACCCACAACTCACCCGGCGGCACGACAAAACCATCGCGCGTGGTCAAAGATGCGGCTACAGCGGGATCGTTCACGCTGCCCTTACTGCAGCCGCCACAACACATCCACACCCGCGCGAAACGGCGTCAGGCGGTCCGCGCCGTAGGCCACGTTCGCCGGCACGCGCCATGGCTCGCGCACGAGTGTAATCGTGTCGCGATTACGCGGCAGGCCGTAAAAATCCGCACCGAAATGACTGGCAAACCCTTCGAGCTTATCCAGCGCGCCGACCGCGTCAAACGCTTCCGCGTAGAGCTCAATGCCCGCATGCGCCGTGTAGCAGCCCGCGCAGCCACAATCGGTTTCTTTGGTGTGGGTGGCGTGCGGCGCACTGTCGGTGCCGAGAAAAAATTTCGGGCAACCACTCGCGGCCACCGCCACCAGCATCTCTCGATGCACTTCGCGCTTCAACACCGGCAGGCAATAGTTGTGCGGCCGCATGCCGCCGGCGAACAAGGCATTGCGACTGAGCAACAGATGATGCGCGGTAATCGTCGCTGCCACCGTCGCGGGCGCGGCCAACACAAATTGCGCGGCCTCGCGTGTGGTGATGTGCTCGACCACGATTTTTAGACGCGGGTACTGTTGCACCAGCGGCGCCAGCACACGCTCCAAAAAAACACGCTCGCGATCAAAAATATCCACGGCATTGTCGGTCACTTCGCCGTGCACCAGTAACGGCACACCGGTTTCCTGCATCGCCTCTAGCACCGCCGCACAACGCGCGAGATCGGTCACGCCGGCATCCGAATTGGTGGTTGCGCCGGCTGGGTAATACTTGACAGCCTTAATGCTAAATATTTGTTTTAATTGAATAATTTCTTCAGGGCACGTGTTGTCGGTGAGATACAGCGTCATCAGCGGCTCGAACTGCGATCCCGCCGGCACTGCATCGAGTATGCGTTGCCGATACGCCAGCGCCAGCGCCACCGTGGTCACCGCTGGCTTCAAGTTCGGCATCACAATGGCGCGCGCAAAACGCTTTGCGGTGTCGGGCAGCACCGCGCGCAAATAGTCGCCGTCGCGCAAGTGCAGGTGCCAGTCGTCGGGGCGAGTGAGCGTGATTGTTTCCATGATCGAAGTGTACTACGCACCATCACTTTTGATGGCGAGCGCGCGTTCGTACAAGGCATTACGATTGCCGCCGGTGATTTTTACCGCCAGCGCCACGGCTTGTTTCAGCGGCAATTCGTCAAGCAACGCGGTCAGCGTTTTGTCCAGCGCCGCCTCATCCGGTGCGCGGGCCTCGGCGCCCTCCACCACCAGCACGAATTCGCCCTTGCTACGATGCACATTCGCGGCTAACCACGCCGGTGCCTCAGTGAGCGCGCAGACGTGGGTTTCTTCAAACAGTTTGGTCAATTCGCGCGCGAATAAAATACGCCGCGGCGCACCCAGCACCCTTGCCAAATCCACCACGCTCTCGGCGACCCGGTGCGGCGCTTCGTAAAACACCAGCGTATACGGCAGCGGCGCCAGCAGCGTCAGTGCTTCACGCCGCGCACTCGCACGCGCCGGCAAAAAGCCGTAAAACAAAAAATGCGGCGCTAAAAATCCACTCGCCGACACGGCCGCTGCCGCGGCATTGGCGCCGGGCACCGGGCACACGGCGTAGCCCGCCGCGTGCGTCATTGCCACCAGGCGTGCGCCGGGGTCGGAAATGCCCGGTGTGCCCGCGTCGCTCACCAATGCCACGCTGGCGCCACCGGCGAGGATTTCCAGCACCTCGCCCGCCGCGCGCTGCTCGTTGTGCTCGTGCAGCGCGATCAGCCGCGCGCGGATGCCATGGTGATCCAGCAGATGGCGCGTCACCCGCGTGTCCTCGGCGGCAATGATGCCGGTGGCGCGCAAAATCTCGATCGCGCGCAGGCTCAAATCAGCGAGATTTCCTATGGGCGTCGCCACTACATATAATGTCGCCTGGGTCACTGGGGCGGCGGCGGGCAGCGGATCATGGGCAATAGACGGTTTCATTTCGGATACAAGGCCTTAGTACGGGCTTCCCTACTATACGGTGCGCTGTGCATCGTGACCAGCGCCAACGCGCAAACACCGACGCAGGGTCCCACGCCGTTGGGCATCGACATCCCGCATATCGCGCTGTTGCTGCCGGTGGATTCCAGCACCTTCCGGCGCCATGCCGAAGCGCTGCGTGACGGCTTTCTGGCGGCCTCACAGATTCCCGATCCACCCACCCTGCTGATCCGCGTGTATGCAGTAGGCGATGACCCCAAGCAGGCCGCGGCCAGTTACCTGCAAGCCGTGAGCACCGGCGCGCGGCTGGTGGTCGGGCCCCTGGTGCGCGGCGCGGTCAATGCCGTCGCGGCGGGCGAGGTCAGCGTGCCGACGCTGTTGCTCAACGCACCCGAGGGGGCGCTGCCGAACAAGCCGAATCTATACGTCATCAGCCTGCAAATCGAAGCCGAGGCGCGTCAGGCAGCGCGCCTTGCTTATCGCGACGGCCGGCGTAGTGTGTATACGGTCACCGGTGACAGCCTGCTACTCAAGCGCGTGAATCAGGCATTCATCGAGGCGTTTTTGCAACTGGGCGGCAAGCAGGCCGGCGAATTCCGCTATAGTGCGAGCCCCGCCGAGCTCGAGCGGCTGCGCGAGGCGGCCGCAACGCACACGGCAGACAGCACGTACATGGCCTTTCTCGCGCTCGACGCGCGGCAAAC
>JAYUAH010000726.1:0-3062 GCA_043741415.1 Betaproteobacteria bacterium | reverse complement strand
TGTTGCGACGCCAACGTTTCGCCATTGGCCAACACCACGCCATGCACCTGTTCGTTTTCAATCAAGATATCGCTCACCCTGCTTTGAAAACGAAACTCGCCGCCGAGGGCCACGATGGTTTCACGCATGGTTTCGACCACACCCACCAACCGAAACGTACCGATGTGCGGCTTACTCACGTACATGATCTCTTCGGGTGCGCCCGCCTTGACGAATTCGGTGAGCACTTTGCGCCCGAGATAGCGCGTATCCTTGATCTGGCTGTAGAGCTTGCCATCTGAAAACGTGCCCGCGCCGCCTTCGCCGAACTGCACATTGGATTCGGGATTCAGCACCGATTTGCGCCACAAGCCCCAGGTATCCTGCGTGCGTTCGCGCACGATTTTGCCGCGCTCCAGAATGATTGGATTGAAACCCATTTGCGCCAGCAGCAAACCCGCGAACAAACCGCAGGGGCCGCTGCCAATCACCAGCGGGCGCTGCGTGATGCCTGCACGCGCGTGTGTGACAAAGCGGTAGCTAGTATCGGGGGTTTTATCTAAGTATTTGTTTTTATTGAATTTTTTATTATCCAGCAACAATGTGGTTTCGTCGGCAACTTCTACATCCAGCGTGTAGATCAGATAAATCGCCGAGCGTTTGCGCGCGTCAACGGCGCGACGAAAAATCGTGTAGCGCAACAAGTCCGTCGACGCGATGCCGAGCCGCGCAACAATGGCGGCACGCAATTCGTCGTCCGTGTGGTCAAGCGGCAGTTTGACTTCATTGAGACGCAGCATAGTTAGCTTATTCATCCAGCTTCGCACCCGAAAGGGCCGACACTTTACCGCATTGGTGGTGCGGTAGAATGTTCGTTCGCACGATAAAAGCCACATCAACACCTCCCTCACCCCCACCTCTCTCCCCGAGGGCGAGGGGCCTTTCACCCTTCTCCCTCCGGGAGAAGGGCCGGGGATGAGGGAAAGAAGTACCGTGGTGCATTTTTTGAATGATGCTCAATTCAACTGCAACCGAGGAATAAACATGGATCAATCCCCCCCCGCCAAGCTCAGCCATAACGTCACCCGCCTCGGCCATCTCGATTTGCCCGGCGCAGGTCAAGTGTATGTGCAGGGCAACTACGCCTACGTCGGCCACATCACCAATAAAGAAGGCCTGGCCACCAGCATTCTTGATGTGAGCGATCCCAAAGCGCCGCGCGTAGTAGCGCAGATTCCCGTCGGCGATAACGTCTCGCACAGCCACAAGGCGCGCGTGATCGGCGACATCATGATCACCAACATGGAACAGAACATGACTGCCATCGGCCGCAAAGCCGATGAGCTGCCCAAGTTGCGCACGGTGATGAAGGCCGAGTTGGGACGCGACCCTACGCATGCCGAACTTGCGGACCGGCTAGGCGTCAGCGCAGCCGATATTCCCGCGGTGGAAGCGCTGGAGAAAACGCCTTATGACCAAGGTGGATTCAAAATCTGGGACGTGAAGGATCGCGCCAATCCTAAGCTCATCACGCATCACAAAACGCATGGGCGCGGCGTGCACCGCTTCGACATGGACGCCAACTACGCCTACATCTCGACCGAAATGCCGGGCTACATCGGCAACATCCTCGTCACCTATGATCTGAAAAACCCTGCCAAACCCGAAGAAGTGTCGCGCTGGTGGATACCGGGGCAACATTTAGCCGGTGGTGAAAAGCCGACGTGGCCAGGACGCCAGCACCGCTTGCATCACACGGTGCGCGTAGGCGATCGGCTCTACGCCGGCTGCTGGCATGGCGGCGTGCGTATTGTCGATGTGGCCGACATTCGCAAACCGAAAACCATAGGCTCCTACAATTATCACCCGCCGTTTCCCGAGCCCTCGCATACGTTCATGGCGCTCACTAAAAAAATCAACGGGCGCGATATTGCGATTGCTATCGACGAAGAAGACCATGTGCACAGCGCCGAAGAAGTGGCCAAACGCCGCGGCCGTCCGCACGGCGCGCTGTGGACGTTTGATATCACTGATACCGCCAACATCAAGCCGCTGGCGATTTTTGAAGTGAGCGAACTGGAATCACCGTGGGCGCGCACGGCACCCGGACGCTTCGGTGCGCATCAGTTTCAAGAACACATGAAAGGCGGCGACACGCTGGTCTACTGCGCGTGGTTCGCGGGCGGCTTGCGCATTGTTGATGTGGCCGATCCGTCATCGCCGCAGGAAGTCGGCTGGTATATCCCCGAGCCGGTGGGCGGCAAGCCGTGCCCGCAAACTAACGACGTCGATGTCGATGAGCGCGGATTGATTTACATCGTCGACCGCTATCTGGGTTTTGATGTGCTGGCGTTCAAGCGCTAACCAACGCAACGATCAAGACTGCTTCGGCTGGCCCAGTTTGTTTTCGGTGCCCGCCAGCATGTTATTGATGTTCTGCCGGTGGCGGTAAATCAGCAGTACCGCCATCAGCGACACACACGCAAAAAACGGATGCGAAAATCCGAATAGCATCCAGGTGGCAAAGGGCGCAAACAGCGCGCTGACAATCGACGCCAGCGACGACATGCGAAAAAATAGCGCAATGATGAGCCAGGTCGACATCGCGCCGAGCCCCAGGTACATACTAAAACCGAACAGCGTGCCCAGCGCAGTCGCCACGCCTTTGCCACCCTGAAACCGGTGAAATAGCGGGTACATGTGCCCGATCACTGCAAAAAAACCGGCGAGCGCCATCATCCAATGCGTGCTGTCCGGCGCCGCGAAGCGCTGCGCAAGCCACACCGCTAACCAACCCTTAAGCGCGTCGCCGATCAACGTCAACACAGCAGCGGCTTTGTTGCCGGAGCGCAGCACATTGGTCGCACCCGGATTGCCAGAGCCATAGGTGCGCGGATCGGCGAGGCCAAAGGCGCGGCTCATCACCACCGCAAACGAGATGGAGCCGATGACATAAGCCGCTAGGGCAAAAATTACCGCATGCATGGATTTTCCAATAGAATCAAAGGCTATTTTAGCCGAATAGCAGCAGCGTGCTGGATGAACCGGTGCTGCGCCTTACACTTCGCCTCTAACGTGTCACA
>JAYUAH010000725.1:0-3068 GCA_043741415.1 Betaproteobacteria bacterium | reverse complement strand
GGCTCCCCTTGTGTTTTGCATCTCCAGTCATCGCACAAAGCTATCCGTCCAAACCGGTACGCATTGTCGTCGGCTTTTCCGCGGGCAGCGCCACTGATATTACGGCGCGCATGATCGCGCCTAAACTTTCGGAAGTGTGGAAGCAGGCTGTCGTTGTAGAGAATCGTCCGGGCGGCGGCAGCGCGCTCGCCTCCGCGATGGTGGCGAAAGCCACACCCGATGGGCACACGCTGTTGTGCGTATCCAATGCGTTTCTCATCAGCGCCATACTGCAAAAAAATGCGTCGTACGATCCGCTCAAGGATTTTTCCGGTGTGACGCAAATCGGCGCCAGCACTGGCGTGATCGTGGTGGGGCCGTCGGTGGGCGTGAAAACATTGAAGGAGTTGATTGCACTCGCTAATGAGCGGCCCGGCAAAATACTGTTCGGCTCGGCGGGCGCAGGCAGCGGCCTGCACCTGACCACCGAGCTGTTCCGCTTCACCGCCGGCATCAAGGCCGTGCATGTGGGCTTCAAGGGACAGCCCGAAATGATTATCGAAATTCTCGCCGGGCGTGTGCATTTCGGTATACCAGGCTTGGGCCCGTCGATACATCTGATCAAGGACGGACGCCTGGTGCCGCTGGCGGTGGTGACGCACCAGCGTTCGCCGATGTTGCCCGACATACCCACGGTGAATGAAATTTTGCCCACCTTCCAGCGCGAGGCCGCACACGTGTTGGTTGCGCCGGTGGGCACACCGCGCCCCATCCTGCACAAGATCAGCCGCGACGTCGCGCGCATACTCGATCTGTCCGACGTGAAACAACAAATGCACGCCATCAGTTTTGTTCCCGCGCCCACTACGCCGGAGGAACTCGATAAACTGCTGCGTGCAAACTATGTAACCCTGGACCGGGTGGCGCGCCTGGCGGGGTTGAAGGCGCCGTGATGCATGAGCCGCGTGAACGCGCAGCCGTGACAGCGCGTATCGGCCTGCTGATTCCCTCCTCCAATACCTCGGTCGAGCCCGAGTTTTATCGTGCGTTGCCGCCGGCGGTGACGCTGCACACGGCGCGTTTATACCTTTCGCATATCAGCGAAGCAACGCGGGCGGCGTAATGCATGTGACGTACCGCGATCCAACAATCTCGCGCGAAACTTTAGCCAAAGCCATCAACGAAATTTGCGCAGGCCATGCCGATGCTGAATTGGTTGATGCGATTGCGTCGAACGCATGGGCGGCGTGTATCTAGCAAACATGATTGCACGTCAAGCCGATCCACTGAGTAGCACGGTGATTTTCGATGAAGCCATCTGGCAAGGGCCGGGACGCGCGGCGGCGATACCGCCGAATGCCACGTTAATCGCCGCAGGCGGCACACTGTTCAAGGCCAACACCATTGCCGAACTCGCGGCGCACCTGGGCATTGACAGCGCGGCACTCGAAGCTACTGTGCGTGATTACAATGCCGCGCTGGTTTCAGGCAACTTAAGTAAACTACAACCGCCGCGTTCTGCCACACGCCGTAAGCCGCTGCCGGTGAGCACGGCGCCGTTCTACGGCGCGCCGGCGTGCGCCGGACTCACCTACACCATGGGCGGCGTGCGTATCAATGGCGACGCGCAGGTGCTGCGCGCGGATCGCTCGGTGATCCCGGGTTTATATGCCGCAGGCGCAACCACCGGCAGTCTGGAAGGCGGCCCAGCGGTAGGTTATGTCGGCGGGTTGATAAAGGCATTGACTTTTGGGTTGTTGGCGGCGGAGCATGTCGCTGGTGGCCGATAAGCAGGAAATCATACGTAGACAAGGGGAGTGCCATGGATTGCAATAGGTTTGGTACAACAACGAATAAATGGCTTGGGTTCATGGTTCGACAAGCTCACCACGAACGGAGTCAACAACGAGCCGTTCGTCCTGAGCCTGTCGAAGGACGTGTTTGGGGTGTTGTTGGCAAAGCTTGGGGCGCTTTGCTCATCACGATTCTTACCGGCACACATGTATATGCGCAAGGCTACCCGGAACGCCCGATCACGCTGATCGTGCCGTACCCCGCCGGCGGCGGTACCGACATCGTGATGCGAAATCTTGCCGAGGTGTTGAGCCGGCAAATGGGCGCGCGCGTGGTCGTCGAAAACAAGTCGGGCGCGGGCGGCACCATCGGACCCGCGAGCATGGCCAATGCGCGGCCCGACGGCTACACCATCGCGCAAATGCCGATTACCGTGTTGCGCTATCCGCATATGCAAAAAGTGACGTGGGATCCGTTCAAGGATTTCACCTGGATCGTTGGTGTCACCGGCTACACTTTCGGTGTGGTGGTGCGCGCCGATTCGCCGTGGAAAACGTGGAAAGAATTCATTGCGTATGCCAAAGCCAATCCCGACAAAGTAACTTACGGCACGCCCGGCCCCGGCACATCACTGCACATGACCATGGAAGAAGTCGCCATAAGAGACGGTATCAAGTGGACGCATATTCCGTTCAAAGGCAACTCAGATGCCGCAGCCGCGCTGATGGGCAGCCATATCACCGCGTCGGCCGATTCAACCGGCTGGGCCGAGCATATACAGTCCGGGCGATTCCGCTTGCTCGTCACCTGGGGTGCGGAGCGCACCAAGCGCTGGCCCGACGTGCCGACGCTGAAAGAGCTTGGCTACAACATTGTCTCTAATTCGCCGTATGGGCTGGCAGGGCCCAAAGGCATGGACTCGAAGATCGTGAAAATTCTGCACGACGCGGTGAAAAAAGCGATTGAGGATCCGGCTTACCAGAAAACACTGGAGCGGCTGGATCAGGAAAACTTCTATCTCTCCACCGAGGAATACACGCGCCGCGTCAAGGTGTGGTACGACGAAGAGCGGGCGAATGTGGAGCGGGTGGGGCTGACGTTGAAGCCGTAGCCGTAGCCGCTATTTCTTGCCCTTCGCGGCTTTGTCCAGTGCCACCCAAGTGCCCGGCCCGACAATGCCATCGACATCCAGTTTCTGATCATGTTGAAAGCGCGCCACCGCGACTTCGGTGCCGGCGCCGAAGTCGCCATCAATCGCCACCAAGAAGCCCAGTTTGCGTAGTGTTGTTTGCAGT
>JAYUAH010000724.1:0-3068 GCA_043741415.1 Betaproteobacteria bacterium | reverse complement strand
GGTGCTGAACAGCCTCATCCTGCGTGAAGAACGCGTGAGCGCACGTTTGATTGCCGGCGTGGCGCTGATGGTGAGTGGGGTCGTCGCATTACTAGTTTCTTAAAAAATCATTTAAAATCAAATACTTATGAATTCCATTGCGGAGCTGCTGCGAAACAGTGCGATCGATGCCATCGACGCCCGCGTGCTGCTGCGCACGACACTCGGTGTGAACGACGCTTATCTCATCGCGCACGCCGGCGATGAAGTCAGTGCGCAGCACGCCGCACAATTTCGCGCGCTGGTTGCGCGACGCACGGCGGGCGAGCCGGTGGCGTACCTCGTCGGCGAGCGCGAGTTCTATGGCCGCACATTTGCGGTGTCGCCGGCGGTGCTGATACCGCGGCCGGAGACCGAGTTGCTGGTCGAGTTGGCGCTGGAACGGTTGCCACACAACGAACCGCGCCGCGTGCTCGATCTGGGCACGGGCAGCGGTTGCATCGCCATCAGCATCGCGCTGGAGCGGCCTGCCGCGCAGGTGACGGCGACCGACCGCTCGGCAGCCGCGCTAGAAGTCGCACGCACGAATGCACAACGATTGCACGCGGGCAATGTGCAATGGCTATGCGGCGATTGGTACGACGCGGTAGGCACTGCACGATTTGATCTCATCGTGTCCAATCCGCCTTACGTGGCCGCAGGTGATGCGCATCTCACGCAAGGTGATTTGCGCTTTGAACCGGCAGCGGCGTTGATGGCTTCTAGTGCAGGCTACGCTTGCTTGAACGCGATCATCGACGGCGCACGCGAGCGACTAACGCCCGCTGCGTGGCTCATGCTGGAGCATGGCCACGATCAGGCCGCTGCGTGTCGCGAGCGCTTGCGCGCGGCGGGGTTTGTGGCCGTGCAATCGCGGCGCGATCTTGCGGGTATCGAACGCGTGAGCGGCGGCGCATGTCCCGTTTGACGGCGAGCAGCGAGTACCGTTACACTAATACCCTATTGAATTTGTCGGACATTAGGTGTCCGAGCCTTTATCAGAACTGGATTTGGAGAAAACCATGAGTATTCAAGACGATATCAAAGCGCAGATCACCAAGAACAAGGTCATGCTGTACATGAAGGGCTCGCCCGATTTTCCGCAGTGCGGGTTTTCGGCGAACGCGATTAATATTTTGCGCGAGTGCGGCGTCGAGGAAATCGCCTCGGTCAACGTGCTGGAAAATCCGGAACTCCGTCAGGGCATTAAAGAGTTTTCCAACTGGCCGACGATTCCGCAGTTGTATGTGAATGGCGAGTTCGTCGGCGGCTCGGACATCGTGACCGAGATGTACCAAAACGGGGAGCTGCAAAAGCTGCTGAAGTAGGCGCGGCGCACCACAGCAAAAAAGGGAGCCTTGCAGCTCCCTTTTTGTTTGGGTAACGTCGTGTCGGTTACGGCGCTTTCGGTATTGTTTTGCCGCCCGCGTCTTTCCACGCATCAAAACCGCCGGCGACGAGCCGCGCTTTGTAGCCGTTCTTGGTCAGGTAATCTACCGAGGCATTGCTGATCGAGCGGCCGTGATCGCAATACAGCAGGATTTCCTTGTCCTTCGGCAAGGTGCTGCTCCACTGCGCGATTTTGTCCGGGTCGAAGCGCTGCGCGCCCGGAAGCATGACGTTGTCTTTGGCGTAATCGGCGTTGCGGCGCAAGTCGAGCACTAGGGCCGCTTCCGGTTGCGCCAACACTTTATTCAAGTCGGCGTGCGAGATCACGCGTTCGCTGGAGGCTTGCGTGGCCGCGCCCGCGTCGGCAGCGTAGGCCACGGGGTTGACGCTGAGTGCCGCTGCGACTGCCGCCGTGGCCATGTAATAAGTATTTAATTGCATAAGATTTTCACCGCGTCATTGTGCTATTGGGATATGCCCTGTTGATAAGCATACTGCACGAGTAACACCGTCGCAACCACGAACAGCGCATTGAGCAGCCAGCGCCGGTAAGTCGGCGCGTCGATGCGTTCGCGGATGTGTATGCCGTAGAGTGCGGTTGCGGTGGCGGCGACGGCAAACGGCAGCGTGATCAACCATTGCATCAACGTTACGCCGCCTTCGAGCGACAGCACCACCAGTTGCGTGGGCTTGCCTACGGTAAAACACAGGTTGAGCACCTGCACCAGTATCGCGCGATCCACGCCGATCGAAAATAGATACATCAACAACGGCGGTGCCGCGACATTGGCGGAGCCTTCCGAGAAGCCCGCGATAAATCCGAACAGTGCGCCGAATGCGATCGGGTGCCGTGCGACAATTTCCCATTGCGCCTGCCCGATACGGTCGAGGTAAAGGTACAGCAGAATGACGCCCGCCAGCAGCAGCGTAAACGGAAACGCTGGATGCGCCACGAACAGTCGCGCACCCATCGCGGCACCCGCGAGCATGCACAGCGGCATGAACCAGAAGCGCCGCAGCGTCGCCATGATCGGCCCCGAACGCACCACGTTGGTGACCGTCGTTGCCACACACGGCAGCAGCACCAGTATCACCGCGGTGCGCATATCGGTGACGGCGGCGATCAACGGTGTCGCCACCATCGGGAAGCCCAGCCCCAGCGCGCCTTGCACCACGCCCGCGAAAGCGAGCACCAGCGCGATCCAGCTAACGGTGAGAAATGACAGATGCTCGAAGCCGGGCATGTGAGTTTTGTTGCAAACGCGCATTGTAGCCGCAATTGCTAATGCGCCAGAATGTTACATAAGTATTTGTTTTTAAATAATATTTTGTAAATACGCAACGAGGTGCAACTTTATTTTTTAGGCATTGTTCGCGTATAATCCCGGCGTTCTACCGCGGCACGCCATCGCGCTTTCGAATTGCTCTATTGTGCAATTGTTCAGTGGTGTGCCCGGTAGCAGCGCGCAGCCACCCATTTCCGAGAGAGGGTTCCAGCATGAACACCATGACCGATAGCAAAATGCTCGCCAAACAAGCCGCGAACGTAACCGCCGGCGGCAAAATTCGCATGACGCCGAGCGAAGCCTTCGTCGAAACGCTGGTGGCGCAAGGCGTGAAAGACACCTTCGGCATCGTCGGCTCGGCGTACATGGATGCGC
>JAYUAH010000723.1:0-3071 GCA_043741415.1 Betaproteobacteria bacterium | reverse complement strand
TGAAAACGCGCTTTACGTGCGTGTCAATTCGCTGCAAAGCGGCATGACCGCGGATGATCTCGATGCCATTGTCATTGAAGGCCTGCTCGGCATACGCCTCACCAAAGCGGAATCGGCCGAGGGCATACGCGAAGTCGATCGCCTGCTCACTGTGCTGGAAAAAAAGCGCGGTCTCAAAGAAGGCGCTATCGGCATCGGCCCCAGCCTTGAGTCGGCGAAGGGCGTGTGGTTTGCCTACGAAATTCTGTCGGCGTCGCCGCGTATGTTTTGCGTAGTGGCGGGCACTGCGCAGGATGGCGATTTGCAAGCCGATCTCGGCTACCAGTGGACGGCGGTGGGCGAAGAAGTGCTCTACGTGCGTTCGCGCATATTGCTCGCTGCGCGTGCCGCGGGTGTTGAGCATGTGCTCGATGGCTCCTACGCCAACATTCGCGACCCCGAAGGCCTGCGCGCGTGCTGCGAGGCCGCGCGCAAACTCGGCTATCGCGGCAAATCCATTATTCATCCGAACCAGGTCGAAATCGTCAACCGCGCGTTTACGCCGACACAGCAGGAACTCGATTACTACCAGCGCGTGCTCGAAGCGTTTGATGCAGCGGTTGCGTGCGGCTCGGCGGCGACCACGGTGGATGGCAAGCTGGTGGATTATGCGATGGCGGCTACGGCGAAGCGGGTGTTGTCCTGGGGCGAGGCGCTGCTTAAGTCAGGCAAGTAATTGGATGAGTACGAAGCTAATTGGCATTCACGGCTGAATGGGCGATCTAACGCGCGGCGGCGTAAGCGTGCACCTGCCGTGCTGACTGCAAGGAGGTAACATGAGCACTCAACCCGCGATGATTCAATTTCCCGGTGCCAGCGGCGAACTGCTCGCCGCGCGTCTCGATCTGCCTGCGCAAGCGCCGCGTGCGTTTGCTTTGTTCGCGCATTGTTTTACCTGCTCGAAAGATACGCTGGCTGCCGCGCGCATCAGCGCCGCGCTCACGCAGCAGGGCATCGGCGTACTGCGCTTTGATTTCACCGGGCTGGGCGGCAGCGCCGGCGATTTTGCGAATACCAATTTCTCGTCGAATGTGGGCGATCTGATTGCCGCTGCGACTTGGCTGAGCGCTAATCACGGCGCGCCGAAAATCCTCATCGGTCACAGTCTGGGTGGCGCGGCGGTGCTTGCCGCCGCCGGTAACATTGCGGAAGCAGTCGCCGTCGCCACCATCGGCGCGCCATTCGATCCGGCGCATGTGGCGCACTTGATCGGGCCCGCCACCGCCGAGATCGAAGCCGCGGGCGAGGCCGAAGTCATCCTCTCAGGGCGCAAATTCCGCA
The DNA here is from genome assembly GCA_043741415.1 of Betaproteobacteria bacterium. GTDB lineage: Bacteria > Pseudomonadota > Gammaproteobacteria > Burkholderiales > SG8-41 > UBA5216. The sequence continues at coordinate 1,751 of JAYUAH010000723.1, read as the reverse complement.
TCAAGAAACAGTTTCTCGACGACATCAATAGTCAACAATCCAGCGCGTATATCGCGGCACTGAAAAAAGCGCTGCTGGTCATGCACTCGCCGCGTGACAGCACCGTGAGTATAGACAACGCGACGCAGATATTCGTGGCGGCAAAACACCCGAAGAGCTTTGTGTCACTCGATACCGCCGATCACCTGTTGAGCGGCAAGGAAGATGCGTCCTATGTGGCTGCGGTGCTCGCGGCGTGGGCCAGCCGCTATCTGGGTGCCGCGCCCGCAGTCGCGGTCGCTGCCGGCGACGGCACGGTAACGGTTGCGGAAACGCGCGAAGGCAAGTTCACGCAAAGCATCCAAATCGGCGCGCATCAGTTGCGCGCGGACGAGCCGGTGGCCGCGGGCGGCGGCGACACCGGGCCGTCGCCCTATGATTTGCTGCTCGCCGGCCTAGGCGCGTGCACCGCAATGACCCTGCGACTCTACGCAGACCAGAAACAATGGCCGCTGGACAGAGTCACCGTGCATCTAAAACACGACAAAGTACACGCGACCGACTGCGCCGAGTGTGAAACCAAAGAAGGCAAGATCGACCGCATCGACCGCAACATCGAAATCGAAGGCGCACTCGACGACACACAACGCGCGCGCCTGCTGGACATCGCCAACAAGTGCCCGGTGCACCGGACTTTGCATTCGGAGGTTTGGATACCGACGCGGTTGGTGCAATGACGCTGCGGGAATCCACGAGATTCTCGCTGGCAACCGGTGACCCGCGTGGATTAAATTTCTATGGTTATCGTGCCCGATATTCGGAATTGAAATCCATCATCAAATGTACGCGTACGGCGGCTACAGTCGTTTCACTGTTGTTGGTTTCCACCGCGTCCGCCCAGAGTTGGCCCGCCAAATCCGTACGCGTCATCGTCCCCTTCGCCCCCGGCGGTGGCGCCGATCTCACGGCGCGGCCGGTTTCGCAAAAACTTTCCGAAGCCCTCGGCCAGCAATTCGTGGTCGATAATCGCGGCGGCGCAGGCGGGGCGATCGGCATGGAGTTGACGGCGAAGTCGCTACCGGATGGTTATACGATCATGAGCATGTCCGGCAGTTTTTCCGCGACGGCGGCTACGCACAAGTTGAGCTACGATCCGCTGGATGCGCTGGTGCCGGTGGTGGAAATTGGTTATGCGGCCAATGTGCTGGTGGTGCATCCCGCGCTGCCGGCAAAAACTACGCAGGAATTCATTGTGCTGGCACGGGCGAATCCCGGAAAACTGGTGTTCGCATCGACCGGCGTGGGCGGACTCACGCACATGGCCACGGAGTTGCTGGCGAGCATGGCGGGCATCAAGATGATTCATGTGCCGTACAAAAGCACCGGTGTGGCCATGCCGGAGATCATGGCGGGACAAACGCAGGTGATGGTGGCGGGCCTGCTGGGTGCACAGCCGTTTTTTTCCAGCGGCCGTTTGCGCGCGCTGGGGGTGACCACCGCGAAGCGCTGGCCATCGCTGCCGAATTTGCCCGCCATCGCGGAGGCCGTGCCGGGTTACGACAACGGCACCTACTACGGTATGTTTTTTCCCAAAGGCACGCCACAAGTCATTGTTTCGCGCTTGAATTCCGAGGTGAACAAAATCCTGCAAGACGGCGGCATCAAGCACACGCTGGAAGCGCAGGGTATGGCGGCTTCAGGCGGCACGCCGGCGAAGTTCGCCGAGCGCGTGCGCAAGGAATACGACGACTGGGTGAAGGTGGTGCGGGTGG
>JAYUAH010000722.1:0-7224 GCA_043741415.1 Betaproteobacteria bacterium | reverse complement strand
CATTTTTACGAGTGATGCTTTAGCCAGCGCGCGGCATCCACCGCAAAATAAGTGAGTATTCCATCCGCGCCCGCGCGGCGAAATGCGAGCAGCGCTTCCATCACGCAGCGTTCTTCGTCGAGCCAACCGTTGAGTGCGGCCGCTTTCAACATCGCGTATTCGCCGCTGACTTGATACACATAGGTCGGCACACGAAATTCATCTTTCACGCGGCGCACGATGTCGAGATAGGGCATGCCGGGTTTGACCATCACCATGTCCGCGCCTTCTTCGAGATCGAGCGCGACTTCGCGCAGCGCTTCATCGCTGTTGGCCGGATCCATTTGATAGGTGTATTTGTTGCCGCCGCCGAGCGTTTTGCTCGAGCCCACCGCGTCGCGAAACGGGCCGTAGAAGCCCGACGCGTATTTTGCGGCGTACGACAAAATGCGCGTGTGGATAAAGCCTTTGCCATCGAGCGCCGCGCGTATCGCGCCGACACGGCCGTCCATCATGTCCGAGGGCGCAACGATATCCACACCGGCGCCCGCGCACACCAGCGCCTGCTTTTGCAGCACGCTGACGGTTTTGTCATTCAGCACGTAACCCTTGCTGTCGAGGACACCGTCATGGCCGTGCGTGGTGTAGGGGTCGAGCGCGGCATCGGTGATGATGCCCAGTTCCGGCAGATGTTTTTTCAGCGCCGCTACCGCGCGCGGCACCAACCCTTTGGGGTTCATCGCTTCGCGGCCATCCGCGGTTTTCAACCGTGGCTCCACCGCGGGAAACAGCGCCAGCGCGGGGATGCCGAGCGTCACGCATTCCTCGGCGCGCGCGAGCAGTTTGTCGATGGTGTAGCGCTCGACGCCGGGCATGGAATCAATTTTTTGCGTATTGTTTTTGCCGTCGATGATGAACACCGGATAAATTAGGTTGTCCACGGTTAAACGGTTCTCACGCATCAGGCGGCGTGAAAAATCATCGCGGCGCATGCGGCGCATACGGCGTTGGGGATAGGCGCCTAATCGTGGAGAAGCGGGGGTAGTAGACATAAGATGATGATTTTAGAGAGAAATTAATTTGGGAACTCTGGACGATTATAAGCGTCTTAAGAATAGACGGCATTTGCGTCTCCCGCTTCACCTCCCTGGGCGGGCGCCTTAATCCAATTAAGGCATTTTCGGCCCCCGGCTTAATCCCCTTAGCCGGGGGCTTTTTCTTTGTCCCGGCTTCGTTCGGTTCACGGGGGCTTTTTCTTTGTCCCGGCTTCGTAGGATTAACGGGAGGCTTTTTCCGTTCGGTTGCTATCGATGACGGGCGCGGAAAGCCATTGCAGCAGCAGGGAATTCGCCTCAGCCACACCGCGATTGTGCGTCGACGAGAAAAGCTGCACGCTGCAGTTGGCGTAGCGCCGCGTGAGCAGCGCCTTGGCCTCGCGCAACGCGGTAGACGCCGCGCTTTGCGACAGCTTATCGCTTTTAGTCAGCAACACATGCACCGGCCGGCCGCTGGGCGCGAACCATGCGATTAATTGCTCGTCCAGCGGTTTGATGCCGTGGCGGGAATCAGCCAGGATAATCAATCCACTCAAAGACTTACGCTGTGATAGGTAAGCGCTTATTAACTCGCCCCAGTACTCGCGTTCGGTGCGCGATACTTTGGCGTAGCCGTAACCGGGCAAATCCACCCAGCGCATGTTTTTACCAGCGCTGAAAAAGTTGATGGTTTGCGTGCGTCCCGGCGTCTTGCTCACGAACGCCAGCCGGTGGCGGTTGGCCAGGGCATTGATCGCGCTGGATTTTCCCGCGTTGGAGCGACCGGCAAACGCGGCTTCGCGCCCGCCGTCGGGCAACAGCTCTTCCAGCTTGTGCGCAGAGGCCAGATATTCGACGACGGGATGGTTCATAGGTTGTTGTAAACGCACCCGAATCTGGCGCGGTGTGTGGCACGGGGAAGGCCGCGTACTATACAATACGAGGCTACCTGACCTCGCATTTATATTCCGGAGCCTTCATGAAATTCCGCCTGATTCTGGCGACTGTCGGCGCGCTCGCTGCTGCCTACGTGCCCACACCGTTTGCGCAATACGTCGTCAAAGGCGACGCCGCGAAAGGCCAAGACATTGCCGCCAAAGTCTGCGCCGCCTGCCACGGGCCGGACGGCAACAGCCCATTGTCCGTCAATCCCAACCTCGCGGCACAACATCCGGAATATATTTACAAGCAGTTGGGCAATTTCAAATCCAAAGACGGCAAACCCGCCGAGCGCGGCAATGCGGTGATGATGGGCATGACCGCGACGCTGTCCGACGACGACATGAAAAACGTCGCCACCTATTTTGCCGGCCAGACGCTGCGTGCGCGCGCGGCGCGCGATCCGGAATTGGTCAAAGAAGGGCAAATCATTTATCGCGGCGGCATCGCCGCCAAAGGTGTGGCCGCCTGCGCATCGTGCCATTCGCCCAATGGTGCCGGCTTGCCGGCGCAATATCCGCGTGTGAGCAGCCAGCACGCCGAATACACCGCGGCGCAGTTAAAAGCGTTTCGCAGCGGCGAGCGCAAGAACGATCCCAACAGCATGATGCGCATTGTTGCCGGCAAGTTGTCGGATCGCGAGATTGCGGCGGTTGCGGAATACACCGCCGGGCTGCGTTAAGCGCGGACCATCGCAAGTTCGAATCGCAAAGGCGCGAAGGCGCAAACAAAAACCCGCAAACAAATTCTCAGTTTCTGTTGCGGGTTTTTTTCTTTGGGCTAACTCTGCGCCTTCGCCGCAATAAATTTTATAAGTATTTGATTTTAAACAATATTTTTTAAATCAGCGAATACCTTTTTCGCTGCCGCGACAGTCTTTTCAATGTCGCCCGCGCTGTGCGCCGACGATACAAAGCCGGCCTCGTACGCCGACGGTGCCAGATACACGCCTTCCGCCAGCATGCTGTGAAAAAACTGGTTGAAGCGATCTTTGTCGCATTCCATCACTTCGGCGTAGGTTTGCGGTGGTGACTGACGGAAATACAAACCGAACATGCCGCCCACATGCTGCGCCGAGAACGCGATCTGATGTGAAGCGGCGGCTTCGGTCAGGCCTTTGCACAACTCGTACGCAGTGCTGTTCAATTTGTCGTAAAAGCCCGCGGCTTGCACCAGACGCAGCGTGGCCAAACCCGCCGCCAGCGCCACCGGGTTACCCGACAGCGTGCCCGCTTGATACACCGGCCCCAGCGGCGCCACGCATTGCATGATGTCGTGCCGTCCGCCGAACGCACCCACCGGCATGCCGCCGCCGATCACCTTGCCGAGTGTGGTCATATCCGGTTTGATGCCGTACAGCACCTGCGCGCCGCCCAGTGCAACGCGAAAGCCCGTCATCACCTCATCGAATATCAGTACTGCGCCGTGCTTGGTGCACAACTCGCGCAGCCGTTGCAAAAACCCCGGCTTGGGTGCAATCAGGTTGGCGTTGCCGACCACTGGTTCTACGATCACCGCGGCAATTTCGTCGCCCACAAGGGCGAAGGCCTCGCTTAAGCCGACTTCGTTATTAAAATCAAGCACCAGCGTATGCGCGGTGGTTTCCGCAGGCACGCCCGCCGACGACGGTTGCCCGAACGTCAATGCACCCGAGCCCGCTTTCACCAGCAGTGCGTCGGCGTGACCGTGATAGCAACCTTCGAACTTGACGATTTTCGCGCGTCCGGTAAAGCCGCGCGCCACGCGTATTGCGCTCATCGTCGCCTCGGTGCCCGAACTGACTAGGCGTACCTGTTCCATCGACGGCACGAGTTTAATCAACAGACTCGCCATTTCCAGCTCGGTCTCGGTGGGCGCGCCAAACGACAAACCGCGCTCGGCCATTTGCTGCACTGCTTTGACGACTTCGGGATGCGCATGGCCGGCGATCAGCGGGCCCCACGAGCCGACGTAATCGATGTAGACATTGCCATCGGCGTCCCAAATTTGCGAGCCGCGTCCGCGCCGGATAAACAACGGCGTGCCGCCCACCGAACGAAACGCGCGCACCGGCGAATTCACGCCGCCGGGGATGATTCGTTGTGCGTGGTTAAATAGTTTTTGGCTTTGTTTCATGATGGGAATCAAACAGCGCATTAAATTCTCGTGCCGTGCGCGTGATGTCGTCGGCACCAAACAGCGCTGTAATAACGGCCAAGCTGTCAGCGCCCGCGGCGATCAATAGCGGCGCATTGGCCAGTGTAATGCCGCCAATCGCCACCACCGGTACTTTGAAACGTTGCTTCGCCGCCGTCAGCAACGTCGGCGAAGAACGCACCGCGCCGGGCTTCACGCTCGACACAAAAAAACTACCGAAGGCGATGTGATCAGCGCCTTCGGCAATCGCGCGTTCGGCGTTTTCCAATTGCTGGTAACACGATGCGCCCAATAATTTGTTTGGGCCGAGCCGCGCGCGTGCTGCGGCCAGCGAGCCGTCTTCGCCGCCCAAATGTAAACCATGAGCATCCACCGCGAGTGCTAATTCCAGATCGTCATTCACGATCAGCGCGGCGTCGTATTCATTGCACAATTTGCACAACGCCGTGGCTTGGATGAGGCGCAGTGCAGCGTCGACCATTTTGTTGCGGTATTGAACCACGCGTGTGCCGCCTTCCAGCGCGGCACGCACGCGGGCCGTGAGGCGCGCGCTGTCGGCCTCATCGGGCGTGACCGCGTAGAGGCCTTGTATTCGATCCGCGGCGGGCGTCACTGCACATCCTTGCTTTTGATGGCGCTGCCCTCGGCGTCGGCTGCAGCGTCGTCGCGAGCATCCTCGCGTGCCCAGAACAAGCGGTCGGGAATGTGCTGTCCCATGCCGGGGCGAAACGCCGCTTTCAATGATTGCCAGGTGTATTCCTGCGCGTCTTTCACCGCTTCGGCCATCGGCAAGCCGTTGGCGATGGTGGCGGCAATAGCGGAAGCGAGCGTACAGCCCGAGCCGTGAAACGAGCCGGGCAGGCGCGGCCACGATTCGCTGTTCACCACGCCGTCTTCGCCATACAGCGTGTTGATCACCTGCTGCGTGTTTTCGTGTGTGCCGGTGATCAGCACGTATTCGCAGCCGGACGCGATAATACGCTTGGCACAAATGATCAGATCCGGATCATCCTTGTCGTTGCTATCATCCAAAGCCAGGCGCCGCGCTTCGAGACTGTTGGGCGTGATAATCGTGGTCTGCGGAATCAACAGCTCGCGCATGGCGACGAGCATGTCATCGTTCGCCAATTCGTCGCCGCGGCCCGACGCCAGCACCGGATCGAGGATCAGTGGAATCTCCGGATAATCGGACACCACTTCTGCAATCGCGGTGATGTTTTCCACACTGCCCATGACGCCGATTTTAAACGCCGCCACCGGCATGTCTTCGAGTACACAGCGCGCCTGATCGACAATCCAATCGGCGTCGAGGGCGAAAATATCGTCCACACCCATGGTGTCTTGCACGGTGATCGCGGTGACCACCGACAGCGGATGGCAACCCATGCTGGCCAGCGTGAGTATGTCGGCCTGCATGCCCGCGCCGCCGGTGGGATCGGTGGCGGAAAAAACCAGAACAATGGGCGGCATGTCGGGCATTGCTGTAGGTGTCGAGTGTCAAGTGTGACGCGAAGCGCTGCGGTGGCGCGCGGGAATTCGTTTAAAATCAGATTCTAACGTGTTTCCGTCTTAAACCCTTTCAAAACAGATCACTATGCCTAACGAAGCATTGCGAAACGCAACCGAGTACAAATCCTGGATGTGCCTGATCTGCGGCTACATTTACAGCGAAGCAGCCGGCGTGCCGGACGAAGGCATTGCGCCCGGCACCAAATGGGAAGACGTGCCGATGAACTGGACGTGCCCCGAATGCGGCGCACGCAAAGATGATTTCGAGATGGTTCAAATCTAACGCACGACAGAAGGAGACCGCGATGAGAATGCTGCACACCATGATCCGCGTCGGCGACCTGCAACGCTCGCTCGATTTTTATACGCAAGTGCTGGGCATGAAATTCCTGCGCAAATCCGATTACCCCGAAGGCCGCTTCACCAACGCGTTCGTCGGCTACGATGACGAATCCAAAACCGCGGTGCTGGAATTAACCCATAACTGGGACACGAAATCGTATGACCTGGGCAACGGCTACGGCCACGTCGCGCTCGAAGTGGACGATGCCGTTAAGACCTGCGACGAAGTCAAAAAACGCGGCGGCAAAGTCACACGCGAAGCGGGGCCGATGAAACACGGCACCACGGTGATTGCGTTTGTGGAAGACCCGGATGGCTACAAGATTGAGTTTGTGCAGCGAAAAACTGCTTAACGGCATTTAACAGAGATGTTAGGCGTGTTTGGTTTTGTGTTGTCCACTCACCCGATTCGCAATCCCCACAAAGTCACTGACCGATAACGTCTCCGCCCGTGCGCCAGGGTCTATGCCCAGCGCTTCGAAATCTGCGAGATCAAGAATATCGCGCAGCGTGTTACGCAAAGTTTTGCGCCGTTGCGAGAAGGCCGCGGTGGTGATACGCCCGAACAGTGCTTCATCCACCGCCTGCGGATCACGCGTCACGCGCGGCGTCATGCGGATCACCGCGGAATTGACTTTCGGTTGCGGGTAGAACGCGTCTGGGCCGACATCGAGCACTTTTCCCATATCGAAGCGGTATTGCAGTGCCACCGACAGCCGGCCGTACGCGGCCGAATCGGGGGCGGCGACCATGCGCTCCACCACTTCTTTTTGCAGCATGACGTGGATGTCGCGGATGCACGCGATCTGGTCGGCGATATGAAATAACAACGGCGTGGAAATGTTGTAAGGCAGGTTGCCCACCACGCGCAAGCCGGGGCCGAAGGTGGCGAAGTTGAATTTAAGCGCGTCGCCTTCGTGGATCACCACATTGCTGTTGGCATGGGTTGCAGCGAGCGATTTGACGATATCGCGATCGAGTTCGATCACGTGCAGTTGTTTTAAAGCGCGCGCCAGCGGCGTGGTGAGTGCACCGAGGCCGGGCCCGATTTCCACCAGCAGATCATCCGGCTGGGGCGCGATGGCGTGCAGAATGTCGTCTATAACTATTTTATTTTTAAGGAAATTTTGTCCGAAGCGTTTGCGCGGTTGATGGGCCATGGTTAGCTGCGTGCGCGCGCAAGTTCGATGGCGAGCTTCACCGCTTCAATCAAACTGCCGCTATCCGCTGTGCCGCGGCCCGCGATGTCGAGCGCAGTGCCGTGATCAACCGACGTTCTGATAAT
>JAYUAH010000721.1:0-3073 GCA_043741415.1 Betaproteobacteria bacterium | reverse complement strand
TTCACCCTGTGTTCATGAAACCGTTAACCGCCGTTAATGCCGTACTCATGTGCGGTTGAGCTTCGAGCGATTAAATCAATGCCATGGCGGCAACTTCGCCGCTAAGGGTTTCGCCGTACTGGCGGCTCGCCAATGACTCAGAAAGGTTAACAATGAATTTCAAATCTTCCCTCCGCCGCAATCTCGTTATTGGCGCGAGCATGGCTATCGCCAGCGTGACTGCGACGCAAGCGATGGCGCAAACGACAACCCGCGTCTACAACGCCAACATTACTGAGGCTGAGGTGCTTGCCGCGCAAAAAGCATGGGGTAACGCATTGATTCAGATCAGCGACGAATACACCAAGTCCGGCTTCGAGAAAGCACGTGCTACAGCAGCAACCATCATCGATGCTGCGTATGGTTACAACATGGGGCCGGTGCTGTTTAAGCCAACGCTGACGTCGAGCCCACAAACGTTTCGCACTACCCGCGAAGGTGCGCTGTCGTACTTTGTCGGGGGTGATCCGAAGTACCCAAAAGACACAGGATTTGCGCTTAAAGGCTGGAAAGTGGTGGCCATCGAAAACGCCGCCCTGCACATTAACGGCGATGTGGCGAACACCATGGGTAATGTGACGTTCACCGACAAGGACGGCAAAAAAACGACCGTCGATAAGACGTGGACGTTCAAAAAAGACGACAACAATGTGGTTCGTATCGTGCTGCATCACTCGTCACTGCCGTACGCGCCTAACTAAACCGTCCTCGGCGCATCAATGCTGCTGGGTTAGTGTGAATCTTTGTAAGCGTCGTTACGATAGTCTTACGGCATGATTCGTACGCGGTTGACCCTTGCCTTTGCGCTCTTGGTGCTGCTCGCGGCGGCCCAAGGCGTTTTTACGCTTTGGGCGACACGAACGGCGGCGCTCAACGCTGAGCGCAGCGTGGTGGCCACCGGGCTGTTGAACGATTATCTTGACTTGGGGGCCAACAAGCAGCGGCTCAAAGTTTGGTTTGCGCAGTACACGTTGACCGGCGACGCGCCGACGAGTGTTCGCGATACCTTGCTCGCCAAGATGGTCGCCTCGCTCACCCATCTCGGGCAATTGGCGGAGCGCGACCTGACGCTCGCGCCACGCGCGTCTGGCGGGGAGCGGCCTACCGTTGCGTCATTAGAGACCAATTTTGCCGCGCTTCGCAGCGCAATTATGTCGGCCAGCGCGCGTCAGGCCGATATCGCTCAGGCCGACGCGTGGCGCAATCTCATCTTCGTTTTTGATCGCGTTGATGGTCGCGACATGCGCACCGTGCTCGACGAGGCGATTCGGCGCCAGCGCGTCGAGAGCGAAGCGGCAGAGCTTGCGCTTAGCGATGCACTGAGTCGGACTCGAATCGCCAGCAGCGTGCTGGCGATTTTGGCGGCGATTTTGGGCATGACTGCGGTGGTCTACTTTGTACGTCGGTTGCAGCGGCCCTTTGCCGATTTAGTCATTGCGACTGAGGCAATAGCGCACGGCGATTACACCCATCAAAGTGATGCGACGCGGAAGGACGAGTTCGGTCTCATTGCCGAGCGTCTCAACAACATGGCGACACAACTGGCCATCGCCCAGCAAAGCGGCGAGACGATTCGGTTGGCGCTCGATGCGGCGGTGACCGAGCGCACCGCCGAGTTAACGCGCAGCTACGAAACACTCACTCAAATCGATGCGCGGCGGCGACTTTTTTTTGCCGACATCAGCCATGAACTGCGCACGCCCGTGACGATTATTCGCGGCGAGGCAGAAATTTCGTTGCGCGGGCCAGCTCGTGACGCAGAGGACTATCAGGCCGCTCTGCGCCGCATCATCAATGCGTCGGTGCAGCTAGGCGAGCGGGTGGCTGAGCTGCTGCAATTGGCCAGAGACGATGCTGAACAGTCGGTGTTCAATCTCGCGCCTTGCGCGCTGTTGGATGTCGTGACGGCTGCACTGCACAAAGCAGAAGCCATCGCCGCGTACCGTAACGTCTCGATGGTGCTAACCCAGAATTTGACCCCGGACATCACCGTTCAGGCCGACGCAAGCCGCCTGCTTCAGGCGCTCGTTATCGTGCTCGACAATGCAGTGCGCTATTCGGGCCGCAGCGCAGCGGTCACCGTGTCGATCCGTTCCGACGACGGGGTGGCGAGCCTGATCATCGAGGATCAAGGCATCGGCATAGCGGCCGATGAGTTTGAACATTTGTTTGAACGGCACTATCGCGGTGGCCGTGCCCGCGCAATGCGCCCCGATGGTGTGGGCCTCGGGCTAGTGATCGCTCGCGCAATCATCGCGGCGCATCACGGCGAGATTGAACTGCAAGACAATCAACCGTGTGGAACCCGGGTTTGCATCACCCTCCCGTTGGCCGTGAACGAGCAAGCGACGGAGCTTCAATGAATCTGTTGGTCGTGGAAGACGATACTCGGGTCGCTGATTTTTTAGAGCGCGGGCTGCGTGCGGAAGGCTATCGAATTACCGTCGCACGTGCCGGTGATGAGGGGCTGGCGTGGGCACGAAAAACGGCGTTTTCGGTCGTGCTCCTGGACGTGATGTTGCCGACGTTGAGTGGCATAGAAGTGTGCCAGCAGCTCCGGGCCGAGCGAAACGCGGTGCCGATCTTGATGTTAACGGCAATGGGGGCGCTTGAAGACCGGGTCGCTGGGCTGCGCTGCGGCGCTGATGATTACCTCATCAAACCGTTTGCGTTTGAGGAGTTGCTCGCTCGCATCGAAACACTGATGCGTCGTCCGCCGGTACTGGCAACGGTGACAACGCAACTTTGCGTCGGTGATTTGGTGTTTGATCGATCACAGATGACGGTCAAACGCGGCGAACTACTGATTTCACTGACCGCTAAAGAGCTGGCGTTGCTTGAGCTTTTTATGAGTTTCCCCGGCAAACTATTTAGTCGGGAACGAATCCTCTCCAACGTGTGGGGACACCACGCTGATCCGCTTACGAACGTAGTCGATGTGTATATCCGACGGCTGCGACTCAAAATCGATGGCGATTCAACCCATTCGATGATTGCGACGGTACGCGGTTTGGGCTATCGACTGGATGGCCTC
>JAYUAH010000720.1:0-7237 GCA_043741415.1 Betaproteobacteria bacterium | reverse complement strand
TCATAACCTCGAAAGCGGTTGGCCAACCATCTTCACTAGCGCACTGGTAGGTCAGCGGGCAATGCTCTGCCGAAAAGTCTTAGCCACATGAACCCGACCACACCAGCGACGAGCGATGCCAGCAGGATTGCCATTTTGGATGAATTGATAACGTCTGTATTGCCCGCAAACGCAAGGTTCGTGATAAAGGTAGACATCGTGAAACCGATTCCACCTAGCAGTCCCGCCCCGAAGATGTGGCGCCAACTCAGGTCAGCCGGAAGCCGGCACACACCAACAGCTACGGCAATGAAGCTCAACAAAGTAATGCCGATCGGTTTTCCCAATACTAGGCCGCCAATGATGCCAGCACTATTGGCGTTTAGTAAGTCCGGCTGCCATTCCGCGTTAATCACAATCCCAGTATTGGCAAGCGCAAAGATCGGCAAAATGGCGAATGCAACCGGCCTGTGCAGGAAGTGCTCTAGTCGATGAGAAGGGGATGCCTCGTCATCCGTTTTTGCGGAAAATGGGATGGCAAACGCCAGGAGCGCGCCTGTAATCGTTGCGTGGACGCCGGACTTGAGCATCAAAAACCACATCAGCGCACCACCCAGCAAGTACGGGAATAATGACATCACCCGGAACACGCGATTAAGCATGACCAGCACACTAAGGACGGTGAGCGCACTCAACAAATAGACCATGGAAAGTTGCACGGTATAAAACACAGCAATCACAAGAATGGCCCCCAGATCGTCCATCACCGCCAGCGCAGTCAAGAAGACTTTGAGGCTTGGTGGAGTATGGCGGCCTAACAATGCCAGCGCACCGAGTGCAAAGGCAATATCCGTTGCCATGGGAATGCCAACTCCTGCCTGAGTTGAGGTGCCGGAATTGAGAGCAAAATGAATCAGTGCAGGCACGGCGATGCCGCCAACTGCCGCAAAGATAGGTAGCAGCGCATTCTTGAAATTCGACAGCTCGCCGTTGTATAGCTCGCGCTCCAGTTCTAGGCCGACAAGTAAGAAAAATACCGCCATTAGCGCATCGTTGATCCAGTGCGCCACAGTCAGACCACCAACATTAACATGCCAGAAATCCAGGTACGTCGGCCCGAAGGCAGAATTGGCGATCGCAAGCGACCCAGCGGTGCAGATAATGAGTAGAGCGCCGCCCGACTTTTCCGCATTAAAAAAGTCTGTGAACGTCTTGGAAAGCGGCTTCCGCATATCGGCCATAGTAGGACTTCTTATAGGGCAGTGATAGATAATTGTAGAGGCAATGCTTCGCTGTGTCCTGACAGTTAGGAACGTAAGACGGTCTCGAGGACGTATGACGCAATCGAAATCAAGAAGTGTTCGCGTGCAATTTCATCGCCGGACACGGCTCACGTTGATCTCCGGTTTCTTATTGAGCGGGAATGGCAGCTTTGGAGTTGGGGTTTAATCGGCTGCTTTTGGCAGCGCAGCGACCCTGGCACACCAAGCGAAATTCACCCCCGAGCAGACGCTCAGGCGTCCGCCAGCTTGCGCACCGCATCCGGCAGCGCGATAGGCCGCTGCGTTTTAGGATCGACCCATACCGATACACAATAACCTTCGGCGGCAATTGCATCACCGTTTTTCAGCAGATAGTGCGTGCGCACGCTCGATGTGCCCATGCGTCCGAGATAAATTTCAACGGTGACGTTGCCGGGGTAGTACATCGGCGCGCGAAACGAGCACGCCGACGCAGCGAGCACGGGTATCGGCGCCGGCGGTATCATCGCCAAGCCCAGCGTATGCACCCAGCGCATGCGCGCTTCTTCCATGTAGCGGTAGTACTCGGCGTTGTTGATGTGATTGTCGGCATCCATGTCGGCAAAGCGCAGCGGCAGTTCGCACGCAAACACTTGGCGCTGCACGCTCGCCACCGCGACGTCGTTTTGCGAAATTTCTATCATAGGCGCCTAAATAAAAAACTCAATAAAATCAAATACTTATGTATTTATGCCTAAACCAGGCTGCGTAGCTCGCGTACAAAAAATCCCCCGCTTGACGCGGGGGAGCGCAGCGCGTGCAGGGAATACCGGTGGTGGCTATATCCCCAAAATCTTCATCGCTTTGCCGAGCGTGTCCACGGAATCTTGATGCTTGCCAGCTTTGTGAAAGGCTTCGCCATCGGCGCGCAGTTTTTTGACTTCGCTCATTTGCGCAGCACTTATGGACGGATTTTTTGCCAGAGCATCGTCGATTTTTTTCATGTCGGCAGGACAGTGAAACGCCATCGCTGTGCTACTGGCCAGTGCGAACGCTAGAGCAAAAAATATGTGCTTGAGTTTCATGGGATCTCCTTTAGGTTGTTGGCACACAACACTACAAGTTCACGAAAGCGCATTGCCCGCGCAGTGTAATCCAGCGACGGGCGCTGCTCAAGCGATGCTGTACGCCGGCTGTTCGCATTCAACGGCACAGGTTAAAATCGACCGCAAGTTCCATTTAGAGACTGCTCCTCGTGCTCATCGCCACGCGTTCCCGCTTGTCACTCGATCCTGCCACGATTGCGGCCCTGCTGCGGCTGCCGCCGCCGCCGGCAGATCCGCTGGATTTGCATGTGGCGCCCATCGCCGAAGATACACCAGTGAACGATGCCGCTGTGCTGGTGCCGATGGTCGCGCGTGATGGCGACGTGCATTTGTTGTTCACCCACCGCACTGAGCACCTGAGCGCGCACGCGGGGCAAATCAGCTTTCCCGGCGGCCGCGTCGAGGCCCGCGACGCCAGCCGCGAAGAAACCGCGTTGCGCGAGACCGAAGAAGAAATCGGCCTCGCGCGCCATCGTGTGCAGGTGCTGGGTGCGCTGCCCGAGTATTTGCTGCCGTCCGGCTTTCGTATTACGCCCGTCGTTGGTTGGATCACAGCGCCGTTTGACACGCAGCCTGATCCGTACGAAGTGGCGGACATTTTCGAGGCGCCGCTGAAACATTTTCTCGACGTGCGGCGCTACCAGCGCCGCGACTATCACTTTGGCGGACGCCATCGGCATTACGTGGCGATTCCGTATGAAGGCCGTTACATCTGGGGCGCGACTGCGGGCATGCTGCTGAGCCTGGCCCACGTGTTGGCGGCACGTCTGCCTGCATGAGCACGGCGCGCGTGCCGTCGACGCCCGCGGTGCTTGCCTTGCGCGCCGCGAACATTGCATTCACGCCGCACTTTTATACCCACGAAGAAAAAGGCGGCACCGCGGTGTCCTCGCGCGAGCTGTGCGTAGATGAGTATCAAGTGGTGAAGACGCTGGTGATGGAAGACGACCGTCACGCGCCGCTGGTGGTGCTGATGCACGGCAACAGGAAAGTATCGACCAAGGCACTGGCGCGCGCGATCGGCGTGAAGTCGGTGGCGCCCTGCACGCCGGAGGTCGCGCAGCGTCACAGCGGGTATCGCGTGGGCGGCACCTCGCCCTTCGGCACGCGCAAGAAAATGCCGGTGTATGTGGAGCGCTCCGTGCTTGATTTGCCCGCCATCTACATCAACGGCGGCAGCCGCGGGTTTCTGGTGCGTATGGCACCGCAAGCGCTGGTGCAGTTGCTCGGCGCGACGCCGGTGGCGGTGGCGATACCGCAATGACGGTGTCGATTAAAGTGTGGCACCATGCGTAGGGCAGTTGGGAGGCACCACGGCACCATGCAAAACAATAAGGGTAATGGCAATGGTAATACCGTAGCGGCGCGACCCAAGATCGCGCTGATACTCACCGGCGGCGGTGCGCGTGCGGCGTATCAGGTGGGCGTGCTGCGTGCGCTGTCGGAGTTGCTGCCCAAAGGCCAGCCGACGCCGTTTACCATTATTTGCGGCACCTCGGCGGGGTCGGTGAACGCGACGGTGCTGGCCGTCGACGCAGCCAACTTTCGCCACGCCGTGCGCCGGCTGATGACGGTGTGGAAAAATTTTCACGTCGACCATGTATATCGTGCCGATGTGTTCGGCGCCTTTCGCAATAGCGCGCGCTGGATACTCGCCGGATTTAGCGGCGGCCGGCGTATGCACAGCAAGCCGTTTTCGCTGCTGGACAATGCGCCGCTGGCTGCGTTGTTGCAGCAATATGTTGACTTTCCGGCCATCCAGCGCCAGATCGACGACGGCCACTTGAGCGCATTGAGCATTACCTGCTCGGGCTACACCTCCGGCCAATCGGTGACGTTTTATCAAGGGCACCCCGATCTGAAAAACTGGCAGCGCGCGCGGCGCATCGGACTGGCAATGCCGATAGACATCAATCATCTGCTGGCATCGAGTGCGCTGCCGTTTATTTTTCCGCCGGCGCACATTAATCGTGAATACTTCGGCGACGGTTCCATGCGCCAGATCGCGCCGTTGAGTCCCGCCTTGCATCTGGGCGCCGATCGGTTGCTGGTGATCGGCGTCGGGCGCCAATTGCAGCCCAATGCCGAGCGCCTGAAAGTCACCACATTTCCGACGCTGGCGCAAATCGCGGGCCACGCGTTAAACAGCATTTTTCTCGATAGCCTGGAAGTCGATCTGGAGCGTGCGCAGCGCATTAACCGCACCATCGAGCTGATTCCCGAAGCGGTGCGCCAGCAAACCGGCTACCCGCTGCACAAGGTGGAATTTCGCGTGATTACGCCGAGCGTGGAACTCGAAAAAATCGCCGCCGAATTCGCCGATGAACTGCCGCGCACCATCCGCACGCTGCTGTCCACCGTCGGCGGCACGCGGCGCAGCGGCTCGAACCTGCTGTCCTATCTGTTGTTTGAAAAATCGTTTTGCCGCGCGTTGATCAAACTCGGTTACCACGACACCATGGCGCGCAAAGATGATCTACTGGCGTTTCTGGATTGGCCGGACCAAAAAACGTGAAACCTTACTCCGAAGCCTGTGAACGCAACCGCGAGCCGATATTGGAAATATTGCGCGAAGATTTTGCACACGCAAAGCACGTACTCGAAATCGGCTCCGGCACCGGGCAGCACGCCGTGTATTTCGCGCAGCACCTGCCGCATCTCACCTGGCAAACCAGCGACGTTGCCGAGCATCATGCGGGCATTGAGGCGTGGATCGCCGACAGCGGACTTGCCAACGTCCGGCGCCCGCTGGCGCTGGATGTGCGTGAGCCATGGCCGCTGGATGCGACCGATGCGATTTTCAGCGCCAACACGCTGCACATCATGAATTGGGCGAGTGTCGAAGCGTTGTTTCGCGGCGTGGATCGGGTGTTGCGTGAGGGTGGCATGCTCGCTATCTACGGGCCCTTCAATTATGGTGGCCGTTTTACCTCGGCGAGCAATGCGCAGTTCGATACGACGCTGCGTGCGCGCGGCGTCGGCAGTGCCTTGCGTGATTTTGAAACGGTAGATCATCTGGCGCGCGGCATCGGCTTGACCCTGGTGCGGGATGTGGCGATGCCCGCCAATAACCGCACGCTGGTGTGGCGGCGTGCAGCAGAACACCCAACTAGCGTGCCATGAGCCGGGCCTTCGTCAAAGAAAATGATAGCGCCGACGGCGATGCGTTGCCCGAACGGCAGGTGCCTGCACACCCCAATTACGTCACCGCACGCGGACTCGCCCAATTGCAGTCGCGCGTGCATGATTTGGTGACGTGTTGCGATGTACTGCGGCCCGTCGCTGTCGACGATACCGGCGCGCGGCACAACCTTCACGCGCTGGAGCGCGACCTGCGCTATTTTCGTGCCCAGCTTGAACGCGCCGAACTCGTGGCCACTGCACCACAGCATGACACCGTGCATTTTGGTGCGCACGTAACGCTTTGTGATGAAGCGGGTGCGCAACAGCAAGTACACCTCGTCGGTGACGACGAAGCCGACGTCGCCGCGGGTGATATCAGTTGGGCGTCGCCGCTGGCACGCGCTTTAATCGGTGCGCGCGTCGGCGATGTTGTCACCTGGCGCCGACCTGCGGGCGCTGCGCAAATCGAGATTGTGGCGGTGCGGTATGGTGGGTTGGCGCAGACTTGATTTACCACGATGTGTCTTATTCGCTGAGAACTCAACGCGGCAAAGCCGTCAATCAAATCGCCTGCTGAAAAAAACCGTTTGGCAGAACAGCCGAATGCCATAGGCTTGTCGGGATTCTTTACACTATTTTCCCAGCTATTCCAGCTTGATTTTAATCAATATTTCGGCGGAATAAATGTTAACCTATTGTATTCGTACGCTAATTAGGACTCGCTCCTCTATTTTCGTGGGGAAATTGGGTGTCGGAAAATTTTACACTTTCCTGCGATTTAAACCGGTCAGTTTTTATAACATTTTGATTTTACGCGTTAAATTTAATTGGCACGATATATGCTCGAGATTGTGTCAAGGGCGTGGATATTTCCAGGTGGCGTGTACTTGGACTATTTATTCTGAGGATTAGCGGAGCCTATTTCGATTGGTTTCTTTTAGAAGGGAACAATGCCATGTTACGAATTATTCGTCGTCTAATTGGACTCATGGCGGCGGTCACGCATTGCGCGTCGGCTGCATATGCCGCGTTAATACTTGGGCAATCAGCATGGTCGTCGAGGGCAACACGACGGCGGGGCGTGCGTATCGCGAATTCGGTAAAGAGGGCGACGTTCATGTTTAAGTAGTGTCGCTTCGTAGTTGCTGGCCTGATCGCTTGTGTCGCGAGCGTTGGGGCGGCGCGGGCCGACGTGATCTATACCGACAGCACGTTCAATCTTGCAAACTATTCGGCGTCCCCGGCCTTCACGTCGAACGGAACCGTGAGCATCGTGGACATACAATGCGGGAGTTGCGGCAATCCCGGCAACGCGTTGCAATTTACTTCGACGTTTACGACGTTCACTGGTCCCCCTACCCTTATCGCGGCGCTTGGCCTCGTCAACACCGGCTTCACATATAATCCGCTGACGCAGGGCGCGATCGGGTCGATCGATGCATCGGTGAGCAAGAATTTTATAATCGATCTCCAGGGTACGGGCTTTGGCAATACATTTCGCCCCACGATCAAACAGGATGGCGTCTATTACGTTGCGGGAATTCCCAGCGCGCCTGTGAACACCGGCCCCGGTGGCGGCACAACAGGGTATATTACGATCGCGCAATTGGGTTTGACCGCTACGGATTTCACGTCCTACGACTTCGCGACAGGAGCCTTTGGCGTGGCCCATCCGAATTTCAGCGGCAATCCAATACTTTTGGGGCTGACCCAGATCACCACCGCCAATGCTGTGGAAATTCTGACGACTCAGTATGACAATCTCGCATTCGACATTCGCGCTCGCGT
>JAYUAH010000719.1:0-3084 GCA_043741415.1 Betaproteobacteria bacterium | reverse complement strand
TGCCAAGGGCCGATAGCTGATCGGACATCGGCGGATAAACATTGGCGTCACAGCCGGTAACGCGGTGCCCGGCCTCGCGAGCCAGCGCCGCAACACCGCCCATAAAGGTGCCGCAAATGCCCAGAATGTGAATGTGCATACGGGGACGTGAAATGCCAGTATCGGCATTCGGGAGGAAATCAACCCTCAATTATCGACGACTGGGCCCGTTACGCGACAAAAGTGCTCACCATGCAACCAATCAGGCCACAATAGGCCCATGAACACGAATCCGAATGAACCCGGTGCCACGCTGCGCGGGTTAAGCCTCAGCGCGCTTGCCGAGGATGATATTGCCCGCAAAACCTTGGCCGTGCGCGGCATGGATGTGCTCGCTTCACCCACTGGGGCCGAGTGCTCAATGCACGAATTGCCAGCGCTACCCGGACGCCCTGATCGACCGTCACTCGTGCCACCGAAAGACGCGTCGCATCGCTCGCTCGGGAGCGTTGCCGGTCGCGCGGCGCTAATTCATGCGCTGGCACACATCGAGTTCAACGCGATCAATTTGGCGCTAGACGTCACGTGGCGATTTCCGGGGTTGCCGGATCCGTTCTATCGTGAATGGGCTAATGTGGCGCGTGAGGAAGCGCATCATTTCATGTTGCTGCGCGCGCACCTACGCACGCTTGGGCATGCGTACGGTGATTTTCCGGCACACAATGGACTGTGGGAAATGGCGGAGAAAACGAAGGGAGATTTACTGGCGCGACTCGCCCTAGTGCCACGAACGCTGGAAGCGCGTGGGCTCGATGCATCGCCCGCGATTCGTAGCAAACTCACGGCGGTGGGCGATCATGAAGGCGCGGCGATTTTGGACATTATTTTGCGC
Source organism: Betaproteobacteria bacterium (assembly GCA_043741415.1). Lineage (GTDB taxonomy): Bacteria > Pseudomonadota > Gammaproteobacteria > Burkholderiales > SG8-41 > UBA5216. The sequence continues at coordinate 2,213 of JAYUAH010000719.1, read as the reverse complement.
GACGAAATCGGCCATGTCGCCGTGGGTAATCGCTGGTATCGCTACGTTTGCAATGAACGCAGCGTTGATCCGATTGCAACATACGCCAAGCTCGCCGAGCAGTATCGTGCGCCGAAACTGCGAGGGCCATTCAACCGGGAGGCGCGGCTGGCAGCAGGGTTTGAGGCGGCGGAAATAGATGCTTTGTAACGACCTGGCGGTTCTTGTAGGCATACGATTTGATCTCAAGTTCGCCTCTTAAACGCATCATTCTCGGCGTCGATTTCACCTCTGCGCCGAACCCGCGCAAATCGATCACCGTTGCGCGCGCGGCGCTCACTGGCGTTCAACTCGAAGTGACGGCCATCGATCAGCTCACCTCCTTTGCCGAATTCGATGCGCTACTGCAAACACCGGGGCCGTGGGTGGGTGGCTTTGATTTTCCATTCGGTTTGCCGCGCGAACTGGTCGTCACGCTTGGCTGGCCGCAAGCATGGCCACAGATGGTCAGGTGCATTCAAGAACTCGGTAAAGACGCGTTCAAAGATGCGCTAAATGCAGTGCGCGAATCGCGTCCGATGGGGTCGCGCTACATACCTCGTCGCGGCGACGCAGCGGCCGGATCGTCGAGCCCGATGAAGCTCGTGAACCCACCCGTCGGTCTGATGTTTTTTGAAGGCGCGCCACGCTTGCTCGCAGCGGGCGTGTGCGTGCTTCCGTGCGCGCCCTCGGACGATTCACGCATCGCGCTGGAAGCCTATCCCGCCTACCTCGCTAGAAAGATCACGCGAGACAGTTACAAGAAAGACGAACCGGAAGGCGCGCGGCCCGACCGGCGTGAAGCGCGCGTCAAAATTATCGAGGCGATTACATCGGGGCACGCGAGCGTCGTGCCGCTTGAATTGGTCTTGTCGCCCGCGCTCAAAAACCGATGCGTCGAGGACGGTTCTGGCGATTGCCTGGACGCAGTTTTGTGCGCCGTGCAGGTGGGGATGGCCTGCGTCCTTCCGACAATGATCGCGGGCCACGAATACGGTATGCCAAGCGATCTCGATCCCCTAGAAGGCTGGATTGTGACCGTATCAGCTTTTGGCTATAAGCCAGTCTGAACGGGGGCTAACACGTTTTTTCGCTATTTATCGACATACACAGTTTCTGACCTTTAGCCCTAGTGCAGCCGATGTTTCAACAAAAAGCTGAGCGTCCTTACTCTCATGTTGCGTAAAGTGGTGACCGACACCCGTGGCTCCGTCAGCACCTAAGCGTGTGGGCGCGTACACGTGAACAGTCGAACTCTCGATGGTCAATGTCTCTATTTTCTCGCGTATTGCGTCTGAGCAGATGTAGTGCCATCAAACATCCACCCGACACTACATCAGAGGAGCATTCTCATGATCCCAGAGTCCCAATTTGAACGCATTCAGATGAGCTCAGCGAACCTTCGAATCGCCAAGGCCGAAATGGTGGCCGCAGAGGCGATGATCGATTTTTGGACAGACGTTGCTGCCCAGGCGCTCGCTGCGTTTGGCGTGCGCGAGCGCGCGCCGGGTCGCCCCGTGAGCACGCGCTCGCGCGCGTGCTGCTGACACGCCTCACTAAGCGCGTTCGGTTTTTATCGCCACGTTGCTGGCGAGCTCTGCACGGATGCGAAAAGTAATCGAGCGTGCCCGTCGCAAGCGTCTCAGTCTCAGCCAGAAAATCTGATCTTCCCGGTGAGCAGCTGAAACCACATGACCCAGTCGCCCATGAACGAGTACAGCGGCTGTTTGAAGCTCGCGGGCTTGTTTTTCTCGAACCCGAAATGGCCGACCCAGGCCCAAGCGTAGCCCTGAATCACCGCCACCGCGATCAGCCAGTATTGTCCGCTCCACAGCGCATACAACGTGAGCGTCAATGCAATTGAGGTGCCGCAGAAATGAAGCATGCGGCAGGTCGAATTTCGGTGTTCACCGAGATAAAACGGGTAGAACTCGGCGAACGAGGTGAAGCGTTGCGCTGCGGTCGGTGTTGTGGTGTTTGAAGCGTCTGCCATTGTTTTCTCCCTGATTTGCGGCACTTTTTTTGCCGACGTATTTGCAATTGGCGAACCATAGCGCGATTCACGCAGCGTTGCCAGCGCGCTACTCCTGCGGCCGGAACTTGAGCGTTAACTCACGCCTGAAAACCTCTGCCTGATCAGGCTTTGGTAGCGGCGAGGACTTGAGAATCGCGCGCTCCACCGCTTGATCGTAGGC
>JAYUAH010000718.1:0-3085 GCA_043741415.1 Betaproteobacteria bacterium | reverse complement strand
GGGTGTCAGTCCGCCCGCGCGCCGGTCGCCTTCACCACCTTGCCCCACTTTGTGATTTCGCTGCGGATAAACGCGCCGAACTGCTCCGGGTTCAATACCGTCGCCTCGAAATCGTTGGCGTCCATTTTGTCGCGGCTGGCGCGATCGTGCACAATGGCTGCGCTTTCCTTGTACAGCCTCGCGATGATGTCCGGCGAGGTTTTCGCCGGCGCGACGATGCCGTACCACACGCTCGCTTCGTAACCTGCCACGCCCGATTCGGCCACAGTAGGCAGCTCGGGCAACTTGGCAATGCGCTTGGCGCTCGATATGGCGAGCGCTTTCATGCGGCCTGCTTTCACCAGCGGCATCGCACCCGGCGTCGAGGCAAACGACAATTGAATTTGCCCGGCGACGAGATCGTTGTTGGCGGGCGCCGCACCTTTGTACGGCACAAACACCATGTCGATGCCGGCCATGCTCTTGAACAACTCGGATGCCAGATGCGCCGCGGCGCCCGGCACTTGACCATAATTCAACTGGCCCGGCTTTGCTTTAGCCAGGGCTATCAATTGTTTGATGTTGCTGGCCGGCAGTGACGGATGCACCACCATCACAAACGGCGCCGACGCTGCCAGAATGATCGGCGCAAAATCGCGCACCGGGTCGTACCCGATTTTCGGGTAGAGGCTGACGTTGATCGACATCGGCCCGGAGGTGCCCATGAACAGCGTGTAGCCGTCGGGCGGCGACTTCGCCACCATCTCCGCGCCGATGTTGCCGCCCGCACCCGCGCGATTGTCGACAACGACTTGGTGGCCCAGGCGTTCGCCCAGCGGATAGGCAATCAGCCGCGCAAGTATGTCGGTAGGCCCGCCGGCGACCAGCGGCACTACCAAGCGCACAGACTTGGTGGGATACGTTGTGGGTTGTGCGTAGGCTGCAACTGAGATTGCGCACAACGCCGCGATTGAGGTTCGTTGCAGGATCAAATCTTTTCCAATTCAAAAACAACAATTTCATGGTCGGCGAGCTTGGGCACGGTCACCTTGACCGCGCCGTTGATCATAGACAGCGGCAACAGCATTTCGTTGCCGGCAAGGCGCGCAGATTTAACGCGCTGCCCTTGCGGCGGACGCAAGCGCACGACGATATCGCGCACCTCCACCAAGTTGCGGCCCGGATGGCGCCAGCCGGTGTTGAGCGGTTTGTCGAGCGGCAGGTTGATCAAATGCACTAGTGTTCGGCCCGGCTGGCCCATGTGCGTGACATCCACATAGTCGGGCGCATCAACTTCAACCGCCAGCGGTTCACCCAGCGCCCAGCGCACGGCATTGGCGAGCACGCGGCCTAAATCGGGAAAGCCGTAGTGGTAATAGAGCCCCTCCATGGTGTTGGCGAAATACACCACGCGGCCCGCTCCATACGCACCGTGCGTCACCACGGGTATGTTGGTGGTTTCACGAATCGCACTGTATTCGGGAATGCTGATGGTGGCGCCATCGTGTGCGATCACCGGCGGGATCAGCGTGAGCGGCACCGCATGGCTCGACGAAACCGTGACCTCGATCAACGCACCTTCGTTGGGAATCAAATCGGTATCGCCGATGTTTGCGAGCAGTGGGTCGTCGCGCGACTCGAGCTTGGCATAGGAGGATTTCAAACCATCGCGTTTGCCGGTTCGCTTAATGCCGAGCATGGCATCGAGGGCTGGTGTGGCACGCGCCTTGCCGTCGGCATCAAATTGGCCGGCTTCAAAACTCGCGATCAAGCCGCCGCCGGCTTTGGCATAGTGATCGAGAGCCACAGCCGCGACATCCGACACACAGGCGAGATTGGAGATGATCACCGCACCATAGCGCGCCAGCCGCTCCGGCGAGATCAGCTTGTCCGAGATCACATCAAACGGAATATGCGCTTCCTGCAGCGCAAGGTACCAGCCGCGGATGAAATCGAGGTAACGCGCCTGCGGTTTATCGCGGCCGTAGTTATCCTGCGTGTAACGCGACAGCACCAGCACCACACGCGCCTGCGACTGCGCGCCGTTGAGATATTTTTCCCAACGCTCCAAGCGCTGAAAAACTTCTTTCATCGGCGCGAGACCGCGGCGATCGAACAAATCGGAGTAACCGCCGTTGATGTGCAACCACGGACTCACGCCGTTGGCGACCTGTTGCGCGATCCACGGGCGGTTCTCCGCCTCGGGTGCGGCGTACAAACGCCACCACGGATAAAAATAACTCGCCGTCATCCAGCGTGGTTTGTCGGGCGCGAGTGTCGCGAGATACTTGGCTTGTATGCCCGGCCAAAACGGTGCGGTGTGGCGGCGCTGGCATTCGAACGTCGGAATGTCCTGATGTTCAAGCCAGTAATCGATGTCCCAACCGCCGGGGCGTATGGTTTCGAGCGACTCCATCAACTGCACCGCGGCGATGAACACCGCGTCTTTTTTCACCGCGTGAATTTCGCGATGCATCAGCGCCACCCAATCGGCAATGCGCCGGTAGCGCCATTCGTTGTAGTGCCGCCACACGGCATCGTCCCAGTTTTCCTGGCGCGGAACGGCGTGGCCCGATTCGGCTTTGAACATCGTCTCGCAGGTGTTGCAGTAACACACACCGGTTTCCCACGCCGCAAACTTGCCTTGATTGTTCCAGATGCCGTCGGCGTCGTAGCGCTGCAAAATCTCGCGCACGATTTCGACCATGCGGCTACGGTAATAACCCGCGTTGGGGCACGTTACGTAATGTTCGCTGACTTCGCAGAAGTTGCCATGGGCATCCCGCGTGAACCACTCGGGGTGTTGCGCGGCGAGTTCCTTCGGCGCACAACTCGGATCAATGCGCGCCAGCACGCGCATCCCTTCGCGATGCGCAACGGGAATCACTTCCGCCAGCAAATCGCGCTCGCCCAGCCCGTTGGAAATGCGATGCCCCGCAATGCGCGTTTGATAAAACGCAACAATGCCGCCGCCGCTTAAACAAAATGCAGTAGCGCGATATTCTTTTGCGCCTGCAACCAATGCTTCGGCATCGACCTTGGGTTCGTCGCCTTCGCGCAAATTGAGTAACAGAACGCGATGCGCGCCGTTCCACCATGCTGGAGA
>JAYUAH010000717.1:0-7267 GCA_043741415.1 Betaproteobacteria bacterium | reverse complement strand
CCAAACTGCCATACACCACAATCAACGCGCCGCGGCCTTTGCCTTTTTGCTTGATCTGCACCGCGGTGCCGAGCTTTTGCGCGAGGTCTTCCTGCAGGCGCGCCACATCGCGATCGATGGTGCGCGGAATGCGCGGCTTGGGGCGGGACACCAACTCGCCGACTCTTTTTTCAACTTCGCGTACGCTTAAACCCTTGGCGGCAATTTCGTTGGCAAGTTCGACTTGGCGCAGCGCGGACAAGGCGAGCAATGCCCGCGCGTGGCCCATATCGAGTTTGCCGTTGGCCAACAGCTCGCGCACCGGCGGCACCAATTCGAGCAAACGCAACAAATTGGTGATGGCCGTGCGCGAGCGGCCCAGCGCTTCGGCTGCGGCCTGATGCGTGAGACCGAATTCGTTGATCAGCCGCTGGGTGCCGATCGCTTGCTCGAGCGGGTTTAAATCTTCGCGCTGGATATTTTCGATCAGCGCTACGGCCAGTGCCTGATTGTCCGGAATATCGCGCACCACCACCGGCACCGCTTGCAAACCAGCCATGCGCGCGGCGCGCCAGCGGCGTTCGCCGGCGATGATTTCGAATTTACCGTCCGTGACGGGCCGCACCAAGATCGGCTGTATCACGCCTTGGGTCTTGATGGATTCGGCGAGTTCTTTCAGCGCGTCCTGATCCATGCGCGTGCGCGGTTGAAACTTGCCCGGCTGTAGTTGATCGACGCCAAGTTCGCGCTGCGTATCGTTGGGTAAGGGTGCCGATTTGGCTGCGGGTTCATCGCCGCCGAGCAACGCATCGAGGCCGCGTCCCAGTCCTTTGAGTTTAGCCATGATTAAACGGTGGCCGCGGCGGTGCTGTTGCGATTCAACATTTCGCCGGCAAGCGCGATGTAGGCCTGCGCGCCCTTTGACGCGCGGTCAAAATGCATTACCGGCAATCCATGGCTAGGCGCTTCGGCCAGGCGAATATTACGAGGGATGACTGTGCGGTAAACCTTATCACCGAAGTGCTGCAGCAGTTGCTGCGACACCTGCTGCGCCAGCGAATTGCGCGGATCGTACATGGTGCGCAACAGGCCTTCGATCTCCAGCGTAGGGTTCAAATGCGCGCGCACTTTTTTCACCGTCTGCACCAAGTCAGATAATCCCTCGAGCGCGTAGTATTCACATTGCATGGGAATCATCACGGCGTGCGCCGCGGTCAAACCGTTCACTGTGAGCAAATTCAGCGCCGGCGGACAATCGATCAGCACGTAATCATATTCTCTGGCATGCAAAGCAATAGCGCCTTTCAAGCGTGTTTCGCGGTGTTCCATGTCGACCATTTCGACTTCTGCGCCGGCCAGCTCGCGATTGGCGGGAACGACATCAAAGTCACAGTTGCCCGAGCGCTTACGCACATCGTGTATGGTTTTTTCTCCTAGCAAGACTTGATACACGGTCGCCGCCAGCGCGCGTTTGTCGATGCCGCTGCCCATGGTGGCATTGCCCTGCGGATCGAGATCCACCAGCAGCACACGCTGTTTGGTCGCGGCCAGACTCGCCGCGAGATTGACGCTGGTGGTGGTTTTACCCACGCCGCCTTTTTGATTGGTGATTGCGAGTATGCGCGCCATGAATTTATGCTGCCTTTAAGATAAACAAGGCTCGTTCAGCCTTGAGCGAGGGCACTGTCAGCGGCACAACATCGCCACGTGTGAAGCCCGCGAATCCCCGTTTGAGTTGGTCGAATTCTTCAACCATGACACCCTTCATAGCCAATAGGACCCCCCCGTGCGAAACGAGTGGGCCTGCCAGTTTCACGAACTTGGACAGATCAGCAAATGCCCTAGAGATAACAGCACTAAACTTCTGATTTGATGGGAATTTTTCAACGCGCGCACAAATAACTTCTACATTTTTGAGATTTAATTCAATCACCGCTTGCTGCAAGAAAGCCGTTTTTTTTTGATTGCTATCGAGCAACGTGATGTGCATATCTGGCAACACTAAGGCCAACGGGATTCCTGGCAAACCCGCACCGCTGCCAACATCAAGTATGGTTGTTCCCGTAACCGCGCGGGTTACGTGTGGCACAACAGCAAGACAGTCAAATAAATGGTAGGACAACATTTTATCTGCCTCTCGCACTGCGGTCAGGTTGTAAACCGTATTCCATTTTTGCAAAAGCGCGACATAGGCGAGCAGCCGATCATGCGTGTCTTGCGAAAGCTCAAGCTTGAGCCGTATAAGCCCTGCTGACAGTTTCTCCTCTAAGCTCATGCGGTTTTGCGCTGGCCGCTAAAACCGCGCTTGGCATACACCATCAACACCGAAATCGTCGCCGGCGTAATGCCCGAAATGCGCGCGGCCTGACCCAGCGTTTCCGGCTGATGTTTGGCGAGCTTTTGCTGCGCCTCGATCGACAGGCCGGAAATTTTTGCGTAATCCAGATCGTTCGGCAGGCGCAGGTTTTCCTGTTGCGCGCTGCGTTCGATTTCTTCTTTTTGGCGTTCGATGTAGCCGTGATACTTGGCTTGAATCTCGACTTGTTCCGCGACTTGGCTGTCGTCGACGCCGATGCCAGCGCCGGGCAAAGTCATCAGCAGGTCATAAGTTACATCCGGGCGGCGCAGCAATTCCAGTAACGGGTACTCGCGTTCCATCGCTTGCCCGAGTACGCGTTGCGCCTCGGCGGCATCGACCATGCGCGGGTTGACCCAGGTGGATTTCAGGCGTTCCTGTTCGCGCGCGATGCTTTCACGTTTGATCTCGAACGCGGCCCAGCGCACATCGTCCACCGCGCCGAGCTTGCGGCCAATTTCGGTGAGCCGCAGGTCGGCATTGTCTTCACGCAGCGACAAGCGATATTCCGCGCGGCTGGTGAACATGCGATACGGTTCGGACACGCCGCGCGTAATCAAGTCGTCGACCAGCACGCCGAGATAGGCCTCGTTGCGTTTCGGGCACCAGGCTTCTTTTTCTTGCACTTGCAAGGCCGCATTTAAACCGGCGAGCAAGCCTTGCGCTGCGGCTTCTTCGTAACCTGTGGTGCCGTTGATCTGTCCGGCGAAAAAGAGGCCGCTGATCGCTCTGGTTTCGAGCGAGCTTTTCAGCCCGCGCGGATCGAAATAATCGTATTCAATCGCATAACCCGGCCGCGTGATGTGCGCGTTTTCGAGGCCTTTGATCGAACGCACCAGCGCGTGTTGCACATCGTACGGCAGGCTGGTAGATATGCCGTTCGGGTAAAACTCGTGCACCGTCAGGCCTTCGGGCTCGAGAAAAATCTGGTGCGAATTTTTGTCGGCGAAACGCGTAATCTTGTCTTCAATCGATGGACAGTAGCGCGGGCCGATGCCTTCGATCACGCCGGTAAACAGCGGCGAACGATCCAGCCCCGCGCGAATAATGTCGTGCGTGCCATCGTGCGTATGCGTGATCCAGCACGGCAATTGCTGCGGATGCTGCGCGCGGTTGCCTATGAAGGAAAACACCGGCGCGGGCGTGTCTCCCGGTTGTTCGGTCATTACCGAAAAATCAATGCTGCGGCCATCGATGCGCGGCGGCGTGCCGGTTTTGAGACGCCCGACGCCGAGATTCAATTCGCGCAGGCGTTGTGCCAGCGTCAATGCCGGCGGATCGCCCGCGCGCCCTGCCTGATAGTTTTCGAGACCCACATGCACGCGGCCGGCGAGAAACGTGCCCGCGGTTAGCACCACCGCGCGCGCCTGAAAGCGCACGCCGATTTGCGTGATGACGCCGGTGACGCGGTCGCCTTCTAATAGGAGGTCGTCCACCGCCTGCTGAAAAATCTTGAGGTTCGGATGGTTTTCCAGCCGCGTGCGCATGGCTTTGCGATACAGCACGCGGTCAGCCTGCGCACGCGTGGCACGTACTGCGGGGCCTTTGCGCGAGTTGAGGATGCGAAACTGAATGCCGGCCTCGTCGGTGGCCGCAGCCATCGCCCCGCCCAGCGCGTCCACTTCTTTGACTAAGTGGCCCTTGCCGATGCCGCCGATGGAGGGGTTGCACGACATCTGGCCCAGGGTTTCGACGCTGTGGGTGAGCAACAAGGTGTTGCAGCCCAAGCGCGCAGCGGCGAGCGCGGCCTCGCTCCCGGCGTGTCCGCCTCCAACTACAATAACATCATAATAATCAAATACTTGCATTTTATTTTTACGCCGCGATAGGGTACGCATTATAGCGAATTCGCGCGGTTCGCGATAGCGCTCGTTTCCACGTAGGTTTCACGTGAAACCATCCGGGAAAATTACTTGCCAATACAGAAGCGGGAGAAAATTTCGCCTAGCAGGTCGTCCGAGGTGACTTCACCGGTGATCGACATCAGCGCCTGGTGCGCCTTGCGCAACTCTTCGGCGAACAGCTCTTGCCGCAGCAACTCGCTGTGCGCTCGCGTTAGCCCGCCTTCCGCGGCGCGCAACGCTTGCAGATGCCTGGCGCGCGCCATGAATACACCTTCTGCGTTGCCGCGCCAACCGATGGCTTCGGCGATAGCTGTCTTCAAGTCTTCGACGCCTGCGCCGGTTTTGGCGGAGAGCACAACGTTGGCGCCGTCTTTCCCGGACTGCCGGCCAGCGGCCAAACCCGCCAAATCGCTCTTGTTGTAGGCGCGCAGACAGGGCAACCCTTGAGGCAACTGCGCCAGGATCGCACGATCTTCCGGCGTCTCCCCTTTAATGGCGTCGATCACCAGCACCGCCAGATCGGCCTGCGCGATCGCGGCCCAAGTTCGGGCAATGCCTACGCGTTCCACCGGATCGGCGGAATCCCGCAGCCCCGCCGTATCTATCACGTGCACCGGCACGCCGCGCAAATTGATGCTCTGCCAGATCGCGTCGCGGGTGGTACCGGGGATGTCGGTGACAATTGCCACCTCCTGCCCCGCCAGTCGATTCAGCAGGCTGGATTTTCCCGCGTTCGGCTGCCCGGCCAATACCACCAATGCACCTTCGCGCAACAGGCTGCCTTGATCCGAGGCCGCCAACAGCCGCGCCAACTGCGTTTGCACGGTCTTGAGCCGGATGACTTGGTCGTCGTCGCGCGTGCCGGTATCGATCTCTTCTTCGGGGAAATCGAGGGTAGCCTCGGTTAACGCGCGCAGTTCCAACACCCGCGCGGCTATGCCATGCACTGCCGCCGAAAACTCACCCTGGATGGATCGATAAGCGCAGCGTGCCGCCTGTTCCGTGGCGGCGTCGATCAAGTCAGCCACGCCTTCGGCTTGTGCCAGATCCATTTTGCCGTGGAGGAACGCACGCTTGCTAAACTCGCCCGGTTCGGCGATGCGCGCACCCAACGCCAAACAGCGCTTAAGCAACCTTTGCAGAACGACCGGACCGCCGTGGCCTTGCAGCTCCAGCACGTCTTCGCCGGTGTACGACTTGGGCGACGGAAAATACAGCGCCAGGCCTTGGTCGATGAGTTCGCCGTGCTCATCGCGGAAGTCGCAAAGGGTGGCGGCGCGAGGCAGCAACGGCCTGCCGCAAAGTGGTTCTACAAGATTGTCCAGCGTCTTGCCGGACACGCGCACCACGCCGATGCCGGCGCGGCCCGCCGCGGTGGCTATGGCTGCTATGGTGTCGTGATTGGACACGACCAATGTTTCACGTGAAACCTTGCGTCAGGGCCCGATCAAGCCTTCGCGCTGGGTTTCAGGTTGCCCTGCTCCAGCACGCGATTGATGTGCCACTGCTGCAAGATGGACAGCACGTTGTTCACCAGCCAATACAGCACCAGCCCGGCGGGGAAGAAAAAGAAAAACACGCTGAACGCAATCGGCATGATTTTCATGACCTTGGCCTGCACTGGATCGGGCGGTTCCGGATTCAGCTTGGTCTGGATAATCATCGAGGCGCCCATCAGCACCGGCAGCACGTACCACGGATCAATCGCCGACAAATCCTGAATCCAGCCGTAGAACGGCGCATGGCGCATTTCCACCGATGCTAGAATCGTCCAATAAAGTGCAATAAAAACAGGCATTTGCACGACGATAGGCAGGCAACCGGCCATCGGGTTAACTTTTTCCTTCTGGTACAGCTCCATCATGCCTTTTTGCAAGCGCTGCTTGTCGTCGCCGTAGCGCTCTTTCAACTGCTGCATCTTGGGCGCGATGAGTTTCATTTTCGCCATCGCCTTGTAGCTGGCTTGCTGCAGCGGAAAGAACAACAGTTTGATCAACACCGTCAGCAGAATAATGGCGATGCCCCAATTGCCGACCCAGCCGTGGATCCAACTGAGCACCATAAACAGGGGCACGGCAATGACGGTGAGTATGCCGTAGTCAACCACCAAATCCAGCCCCGGCGCCAACTTCTTCAGCGTGCCGGTATCTTGCGGGCCAGCGTAGAGTTCGCTACTCACCACCCCCTGTTTGCCCGGCGGTATCACAGCACCAGTAAGCTCGACGCGCGCAGCATACAACCCGCTTGGGAGTTTCACAGCGGATAACTTACGCAACTCCGTGCCTTTAGGCAAAAACGCGGTTAGAAAATAGTGCTGCACTATACCTACCCAGCCCTCGTCTTGGCCGGCTCTTTCATAAGCCACTTTGGCCTTGTCGATGTCATCAAAGGCGACCTTCTGGTACTTCTCGCCTTTGGTGAACACCGCAGCGCCGGTAAACGTGGGCAACATCGCGGAGTCGCCGTCGGGTGGCTTACGGTCGCGCACCAACTGAAAATAGCCATACGGTTGTAGCGCTTTGTCGCTGCCGTTGGTGATGTCATAGGCCACGTCGACGAGGTAACTGCCGCGCGTGAATTTATACACCTGCGCGACTTTCACACCATCGGTCTCGGGCGCCTCTAGGCGCACTTCCAGCGTTTGTGCGCCGTCTGCAAGTTTGTATTCCCGGCTGGACGCGGTGTAAGTGGTATGGTGATTCGGCAAGCCGGGTCCGACCAATCCCGATTGGGCGATATAGGTATGATCGCCAAGAGTTTGAAATAAAACAAAATTCTTTGTTTTATCGAGGGTGCCTTTGTGCTGTTTCAATTCCAGCCGGCGAATCTCGCCGCCTTTGGTACTGATATCCACCAGCAGCGTGTCGGTTTCAATCTTGATGATCTCGCCGCCCGTGGCAATCCCGCTAGGGACTACGCCCGCCGCGCCGGGCGGCGCTGTGGTGGGCACAGCCGCGGTCGGCGCGGTCGGCACCGGAACATCACCTATGGCCGCTTTGCCGTCCCCTTTTACCGCGCCTTTGCTAGCAGACTGGGTAATCGGCGCCTGTGTACGCTGATCGCGTTGCCAGCCCTCCACCAGCATGAA
>JAYUAH010000716.1:0-7274 GCA_043741415.1 Betaproteobacteria bacterium | reverse complement strand
CATGGATATTATTTTCATACGCGATTTTCGACTGAGTATCAAAGTCGGCATGTACGCGTGGGAGCTGCTAGCACCACAGACCGTGCAACTCGATCTTGAAATCGGCATCCCCGGCGCGCATGCGTCGCACTCCGACCACATCGACGACACCGTCGACTACGCCAAGGTCGTGCAGCGCATTGAAGAAAGCCTGCGCGACAATAAAATTCAGCTCCTCGAAAAACTCGCTGAACATATTGCCGCGCTGATCATGGGCGAATTCAAGGCGCCGTGGGTGAAAGTCAGCGTCACCAAATTGGCGACGCTGAAAAACGTCAGGCAACTGGGCGTGAGCATAGAGCGCGGTCGGAAAACCGCGACGTAAATCTGGAGTAATGAAGTACCTATGCGTAAACCCTCGCGTCACTTGTCGATCGCCGCACTCGTGGCGGCGTGCCTCGCCGGATCGTCTCTCGCGGCAGATTTTCCCGAGAAGGCCGTGCGCTTTGTGGTGCCGTTTCCGCCGGGCGGCGGCACCGACGCGCTGGCGCGTATCCTCGCCGCGAAGCTCAGCGAATATTGGGGACAGCAGGTGATCGTCGACAACCGCGCCGGCGCGCAAGGCGGCATCGGCACCGCGCTCGGTGCTAAAGCTGCGCCCGATGGCTACACCATCACACTGGGACACTCCGGTGCGCTGGTGATCAATCCGCATATGTATGACAACCCCGGCTACGACACGCTGAAAGATTTCGCACCAGTCACGCGCGGCACCGAAATGCCCTACATCCTGGTGCTGCATCCGTCCGTGCCGGCGAAATCAATGAAGGAACTCGCGCAACTCGCAAAACAACATCCCGGCAAACTGACTTTTGCATCGACTTCCGCCGGCCCGCAATTAATGGGCGAGTTGTTTCGGCTGATGACCGGCACCGACATGGTACACGTGCCGTACAAGGGCGCCGGGCCCGCCGTGATTGATCTGCTCGGCGGCCACGTGGGCATCATGTTCTCGGTGCCCAGCTCGGTCGCCACGCACATCCACGCGGGCAAACTGCGTGCGCTCTCGGTCTCAGGCGCCAGGCGCGACGAAACCCTGCCGCTGGTCCCAACCATGAGTGAAGCAGGCTTCAAGGATTTCGGTGACGCGCGCGAGTGGTACGGCATTGTCGCGCCCAAGGGCACGCCCGCAGACGTCGTCGGCAAGCTCAACACGGCCGTTGTCCGCGCACTGAACGACCCCGACGTCCATAAGCGTCTGCAGCCGCTCGCGCAAAAACCTGTGCCGGGTACAGCAGCAGAATTCGATGACTACATGCGCACGCAGTATGTGCTGTGGGGCAAAGTGGTCAAGGCTACGGGGACGAAGGCGAATTAGTCTCCCTACTTTTTACGCAACGCCACCGCAATACACGGCGCGCACAGCCCGATAGACAACCCCAGACTGGTGACCACGCGATTGGCGATGCGCAGGCAGTGCAGCTTTACCGGCGAGTGTTCCATTTTCGCCTTCGCCGCCAGATAGCTTGCGCCGCGATCCTGCAGATCCAGGTTGACGTAATCTCCAAAACCGCGGCGAACCTGCCATGGAAAAATGCCGCGCTGCAGCGAGCCGGGCAAGCGCAACAAGGTGTCCACCGCACGGGGCAGATAATTGACCAGCCAGCGTTGCGAGTGAATTTCTCTGGGCCACAAGCGGCTGCTGGTGGCAGTCACCTGAATGACGCCACCGCGTTTTACAACGCGGTCGATTTCCCGCTGCACACTGGGTAACTGATCGCACATCACGCAATGGAGCACGCTGGCAATAGTGACCCCATCGAACGACTCGGCAGCAAAGGGGAGTTGAGTGGTATCGGAGATATGCAGGAACTGAATGTGTTGGGCAACGCCGTAACGTTGCGCATTCAGGCGCGCGAGTTCGATATAGTCTGGATTGATATCCACGGCAGTAACCCGCGCACCCAGGCGCGCAAGCACCACGGCTGTCGCACCAACATTAGCGCCAAACTCCAATATGGATTTTCCGGCAACGGCCAGTGCTTCAAAAAAATAACGGTCGTTCCGCCATTGGTAATCGGCGTATCCACCCACCCAGATATCGTCCGCATCAAGGCCGATGTTCTCGGCAAACGCGCGAAAGCGTTGGTCGGCCGACCAGTCCACGATGTCTAAATTCTGCGGGTTCATGGCGTTCACAAATCGTAAGCGTTCACTCGTTATGCTACCGACAGCAGTATAGCAAAAAAATAGACGCCCGCAATCACAACTACTGAAAATAAATACTCATGTACCACGCTATTAAAGTCGCCCTCGCGGATGATGCTTCGCATGCAGCAGCTTCAACCGTTCGCGTGCCACATGGGTGTAGATCTGTGTGGTTGAAATATCCGCATGCCCCAGCAGCAATTGCACCACGCGCAAATCCGCGCCGTGGTTCAATAGATGCGTGGCAAAAGCGTGCCGCAGCACGTGCGGCGAGACGCTTGCATTCAATCCGGCTTGTAGTGCGTAACGCTTGATGATTTGCCAGAATGACTGGCGCGTCATTGCGGCGCCGCGGCTGGTGACGAATAGATCATCGCTCGCTTGCCCATCCAGCAGCGCCGGGCGCGCCACGGCGACGTAACGCTTGACGCGGGCGAGCGCTTCTTCGCCCAGCGGCACCAGCCTTTCCTTCGATCCTTTGCCGAGCACGCGCACCACACCCATGTCCTGGCTCACTTGCGGCAGCTTGAGCGTGACCAGTTCCGATACTCTGAGGCCGCTGGCATACAAGGTTTCCAGCATGGCTTTGTCGCGCGCGCCACGCGGGGTTTTGACGTCAGGTGCGGCGAGCAGGCTTTCCACGTCCGCTTCGGTCAGGCTTTTCGGCAAATTGCGCGGCAGCTTGGGCGTATCGATATTGAGCGTAGGATCGATCTTGATCCGGTTCTGCCGCAGCAACCAGCGATACAGCCGCTTCAGACTGGAGAGCAGCCGCGCCGCGCTCGACGCGAACGATTTTTTCTGGAACTGGTGTGCGAGATAACGCTGAATGTCCGCATTGCCGGCATCGGGCAAACCCTTACTCGTCTGCTGCGCCAGCCATTGTGCAAACTGCACAAGATCGCCGCGATAGGCGTCGAGCGTGTTACGCGCGAGGCCGTCTTCGAGCCACAGCGCGTCGCAGAACTCATCAATCAGCGGTGCGTTATCGGAACTGAGCGCCTTCATGCGCAAGCAACCACTTTTTGATTTGAATGGGTTCGCCGCCGCGCGCGTGCATGAAACCACCGATGCCGCCGGAAGCGAGCACGCGATGACAGGGTATCAACAGCGGCAGGCGATTTTTGCCGCAAGCCCCGCCCACCGGCCGTGGCGCACTCTTGATCCGCTGCGCGATCTCTTTATAAGTATTTGTTTTTCCACAATTAATTTTAGATATCTCGCGCCACACGCAGCACTGAAATTCGGTGCCGCGATATTCAAACGGCAGATCGAAACGATAGTGCGCGTCATCAAGATAACGTTCAATTTGTTTGCACACGCGCGCAGCGAGCTTGTTGGTCGGCGCCAGTGTCGCCACCCCGCGCGGCAGGTATTCAATGTCCGTCAACCACTCGCCCACCGTGCGTATGCCGAGCACCGCGAACGGCGTGAGCATTTTGGCGTGGAAGTGTTCGAGCGACATGGCGCCGCTAGCCGGTTGCAGGCCGTGCTCCGCCGCCACGCAGCTTCTGCAACACAATCGCCGTCGCAAACAGTGCGATGCCGATGTAATCAAACAGTGGTTTGGGATACACCAGCGCCAACCCTGCGAGTATCAGCAACCAACGCTCGGGCGATGTGGTTTTCCTGAACAGCCAGCCTTGCACACCGGCAGCCAATGCGGCAATACCGATCATTGCGGTGGTGCACACCAGCGCGATCTCGCCCCACGGGGCGACGGCGAGTTTTTTGAACGAGCCCATCATCAGCAGCCCGAGGCCTGAGGGATCAAGCACGAACATGAACGGCACCAGGAACGCGGGCATGGTGTATTTCCACGATTGCAGCGTTGTCTTGTAGGGATCGCCGCCGGTGATGGCCGCTGCCGCGAAGGGCGACAACGCCGTGGGCGGCGACACTTCCGACAGCACCGCGTAGTAGAAAATAAACATATGCGCCGCGTAATCCGCCACACCCAGTTGGATCAGCGCGGGGGCCGCAATCACCGCACAAATGATGTAGCTGGCGGTCACCGGCACCGCGAGGCCGACAATCCACACAATCAGCGAGGTAAACAACGCGGTCAGCAGCAGCTTCACTTCGTGCAGCAATGACGCCGTCTGCTCGACGCCCAGCGCGCCCAGCAGACTCATGATGCCGTGTGTGCTGGAATCGGCGTATTGCAGGACGATGGAGCTGAACTTGAGTCCGAGGCCCGTCAGTGTCACCACGCCGACGATCAACCCGGCTGCGGCACAAGTGGCGCCGACGCTCAACATGCCGACGGAGCCGCCTTCCAGTGCCTTGATCAGGCCGGAGTTCACAAACAGCTTGGTACGTGACACCGGCGCGCCCGCCGCCGTGCGGCCGCGGAAAAAGTCACGGGGAATCAGCGCGCAGTCGACGTGTAAAAAGCTGAATACAAAAGCCGCGATGGTTGCCCAAAATACCGAGGTCACCGGTGAAAAACCGATCACCATGAAAAACACAATCGCGATCAGCGACAGAAAATGAAACCAGTAGGTGCGTGTCAATTGCCACAGCGTCTGCGTCTGCTCGAAGCGCACGCCCTGCATGCCGAACATGCGCGAGTCGAGTTCAACCATCAGGAACAGCGCAAAGTAATACAGCAGCGTCGGAATCGCCGCCATCAGGATCACGTCGAGATATGAAATATTCAGAAACTGCGCAATCAGGAACGCCGCCGCACCTAGCACCGGCGGCGAGATGATCGCGCCCAAGCCGCCGGCAGCGAGCAAGCCGCCTGCCGCTTCTCGACCATAGCCCGCTTTCACCAGCATGGGATACGCCACGGTGCCCAAGGTCACCGTCGTCGCGACGCCGCTGCCCGACGGTCCGCCGAGCAGAAACGACGCCAACACGATGGTGCGGCCCGCGCCGGTGGATTTGCCGCCCATCGCCGCAAACGAAAAATCGATAAAGAATTTACCCGCGCCCGAATATTGCAAAAACGCGCCGTAGATGGTGAACAGAATAATCAGCGAGGATGACACATCAATCGCCACACCGAAGATGCCTTCCAGCGTCATATACATGTGGCCGACAATGCGGCCGATATCCATGCCGTAATGCGTCCACGGTGGCGGCAGCATATGGCCGACCATGGCATAGGCGAGAAACAACACGCAAATGAACGGCATGATCCAGCCGGTGCTGCGGCGCGCCGCTTCCAGTGTCAACAGCACCAGTGCGACGCCCAGCACTTGGTCAATCAGGGTGGGACTGATCGCACGCTCGAGAAAACCATCGCCGCCGAATAGCATATTGGCCATCACCACCAGCGACAGCGCCGCCGCGAGCCAATCCCACCACATCACGCGATGGCGATAGCGTTTGGTAATGGGAAACATCAAAAAGCACAGGAACAAAATGAAGGCCACGTGTATGCCGCGCAAAATATGCGTGGGCATGATGGCGTAGGCCGCATACAAATGAAACAGCGACATGATGACGGCGAGCGCCGTCAACGTGGCGCCCAGCCGGCCGCTCATCTTGTTGATGGCGCCTTCTTCTTCTTCGATGTACTGCTCGGCTTTTTTTATCGCCGCTTCGTCTACCACGGCAGCGACAGCGATAGGTTCGGTCGGTAGTGGTGTCTTGGGTGGCGTCATTGCGATCACATTGGGGGAATAGGCGGCGCGATGATATCACGCACCTCAAACAAAAAACCCCATCCTGTTGCGGGATGGGGTTTGTTGAGGATCACTTATAACTAATTGATTTTAATTCCTTTCTCCACAAAGTATTTGCGCGCACCCGGATGATACGGAATCACCGCCGCGCCGTTGGTTTGATACTTGTAGTCGAGGTTCTGCGCTTCTTTGTGCACGCGCACCAAATCTTCTTTGCGTTCGAAAATGGTCTTGACGATGTTGTAGGCCATGTCGTCGCTCATCTTGGCATCGACCACCAACACGTTCCACACGGTGATAATGTTGTTCGCCGCATCCTGACCGGGATAAGCTTTGGCGGGAATCGTATCCTTGACATACAGCGGGCCGAATTTCTTGACCATGGCTTCCTGCGCGTCCGAGTGATCGATCAGCTTGAGCTTCAAGCCGGGTGTCGCACCCAGATCAGTCACCGCCGGTGTCGGCACGCCGCCCACCCAGAAGAACGCATCGAGCTTTCTATCCTTGATCGCATCGGCCGATTTGCCCGGATCAAGCCGCTCGCGAATAATGTCTTTCTCCGGATCGAGTCCCGAGGCTTCCAGCACGCGATACGCCATGATTTGCGTGGCGCTATTCGGCGCACCGGTAGAAACACGCTTGCCTTTGAGGTCCGCTATTTTGTTGATGCCGGTGCCGTCGACGGTCACCACATGCATACGGTTCGGATACAGCACCATCAGCGCGCGCAGCGGCACCGCCTTGTCTTTGAATTTATCCTGCCCCTTGTAGGCATCCCAGCTCGCATCGGCCATGGTGAACGCCACGTCGGCGCGCCCTTGCCCGATCAACAACAGATTCGCCATCGAGCCATCGGTGGTGCCGGCCGTGGCGTTGAGATTGTTCATATGCTTGGTCAAAATATCCGCCAAGCCGCCACCCAGCGGATAGTAAACACCGGTGGTCGGGCCCGTAGCGACAAAAATATTGGTCTTGGCCTGACCGAATGCCGCGAACGGCGATAATAAAATACTCAACAAAATCAAATACTTACGAAATGAACACATGATGGCTCCTGAGTGAAACGGTGCGGCAGTTTAGTGAGGTAACGTGAGCGGGTCAATGAGCGAAAAAGCAAACTTAAATTCTCACCGCAAAGGCGCAAAGTTTACGCAAAGAACAGCCGCAAAGAAATTCGCTTGGGGTTCTTTGCGTAAACTTTGCGTCTTCGCGTCTTTGCGGTTTGAAGTGGGAACTTGCGGTTTGAAATTAATTCTTTGCAAACAACTTCGACGGATCCTTGAACGCCTTGAACTCCAGCGCGTTACCACTCGGGTCCAGAAAAAACAAACTGGATTGTTCGCCGATCTCGCCGACGAAACGCACTTGCGGCTCGATGATGAATTTGGTGCCGGCCGCTATCAACCTATCACGCATCGCCTCCCAGTCAGTCATCGACAACACCAGGCCGAA
>JAYUAH010000715.1:0-3101 GCA_043741415.1 Betaproteobacteria bacterium | reverse complement strand
ATGAGACATTTAAAAAAACCTTTTAAAATCAAATAGTTATGTTAATCCAGTTTCGCGCCGGAAGACGTAATGACTTTGGCATAACGCGCCGTCTCGGCCGCAATGTATTTTGCGAATTCGTCAGGGGTGTTGTTCATGGGCTCCACACCAGCGGCTGCAAGCCGTTCGCGCAACTCAGGCCGGGCCATGATAGCAGTGAGTTCCGCGTGCAGGCGCGTGATGATAGCGGGCGCGCTGCATGTGCGCGTGAGTATGTCATTCCACGAACTCGCTTCGACACCAGCGGCACCGCCCTCGGCCGTGGTCGGCAATTGCGGCAGCAGTGCCGAGCGCCTGGAATGCGCAACGGCCAACGCTTTTAGCCTGCCGCCCGTTACATGCGGCAATGCCGGCGGAATGGTGGTGAACATGAACTGCGTTTGTCCGGCGAGTAGATCGGTGATGGATGGACCGGCGCCTTTGTACGGGACGTGAGTCATGTTCAATCCCGCGACACTCTTTAGCATCTCCGCACCCAAATGATTGGCGCTGCCGTTGCCGGTGGAAGCGAACAGAATTTCGTCGGGATGCTGTCGTGCGAGTGTGATCAGTTCGGGCAACGTGTTCGCGGGCAGCGAGGGGTGTGCGACGATAATTTGCGGTAGCACGGCGACCAGCGATACCGGTGCGAAGTCTTTGATGGGATCGTACGGCAGCATGCGCACCAGGCTCGCATTGATGGCATGCGTGGTCGCCGTGCCCAGCAACAAGGTGTAGCCATCGGAAGCGGATTTCGCGGCGAGATCAGCGCCGATCACCGTGCCGCCGCCTGCGCGGTTATCGACGAGGACTTGTTGATTTAAACTTTTTGAGAGCCGCTCTGCCACCACACGTGCCACCAGATCAGCGCCGCCGCCGGGCGGAAGGGGGCAGATCAGGCGTATGGGGCGCGAGGGGTAATTATCGGTCTGGCAGTACACCGGCGCTGCAAGCAGTGCCGCAGCACCGGCGAGTGCTGCGTTGAATTTCACGGAAAAACGATTTCCGCCGAGGTAGTGATGGTGGCAAAGCGCGACACCATGTCCAGCGTCACCTTGTGCTGCTCATCGGTGAGGGCCGCGCTGCAATCGTCGAGAATGGTGATGTCGTCATCGCGGTCGTGGCCGTCTTTCGCGGCCGACAGCACCGCGCCCGTAGTGGACACGCCGCACAGTACCAGCTTGGTGATTTGATTGGCGCCGAGTATCGGCTCCAAGGTGGTTGCGTAAAACGGACTCACGCGATGCTTGATGATGTCGTAGTCATCGGGCTTGGGCGCGAGCTGGGGATGCACTTCCGTGCCCCAGGTACCGAGCTTAAACAGGCCCGCGTTTTTTGCGCCGTTGAACACGCCGCTGTTGGTGGCGACTTCGCGGTAGTCCGGCGAAAAGCCGACGCGCACATAACCGATTATCACGCTAGCCGCGCGCGCCTTGGCAATCGCGGTGGCGGTGTTGGCGATGACGTTGCGCCGCTCAAGTATCGGGCCGTAGCCCTTCTTGCCGTTTCATGTCCATCGCGCCCATGGTCATGCCGGCGCCGCCGGAGATCAGCGCGATGTCGCCGTCGAGCTTGACGTACATGTGGCCCATTTCAAGGCTCGCGCGCTGAAGTTTATCGACACGGCGAAGTTCTGCATTACGCTGCGCGAGTATGTCGGCGTTGCGATAGTGCGCCCAGTCGTCGTAAACGACCTTGGCGTCGAGCGCCACCAGTTCACCGTCTTTAAGGCGTGCCAGCGGGTTGATTTCAATGGTGTGGCAATCGCGCGCAGCGGCGGTTTCCACCAAGCGTTGCGCGAGGAATATGACTTTTTCGCGCAACTGAAAATCTTTTTCCACGGTTTCCAGTACCGCGCGCAGTTGATTGGCGCGGAATTTCCACGCCGGGCCGATGGGGTAACGTGCCGGCGGTTTGCCGCTTTCGATATCGACACCGCCGTTGGGCGAATAAAGCGCCACGTAGCCTTCGGCCGCGCCGTCGATGGTCACCGACAAATAAAGTTCGCGATCAATGGGTAGCCACGGATCGGCCAGCAGCACTTCGGGTTTTTCATCGCCAAATGAAGTGGCGAATAATTTCTTCGCCGCGGCCTTGAGTTGCCCCGCGTTGTTGGCGCGGATCACGCCGCCTTGTTTGCCGCGTCCGCCGCTGCGCACTTGCGCTTTTACCGCCACGGGATATTCGCGCACTTTCGGCGTGCTGTTGCCGGGCCTAATCAATGTGCCCGCCGGCACTGCCACGCCGACGCTGCGCAGCAAGGCCTTGGCCTCGTGTTCAAGAATCATCATGGGCGGAAACTTTCTCGCTGGTATTTGTGCGCGGATGTGTGGCCGGAATGGCGTGCTCGAGTCCAGCATGCGCTACGAATGAATCGCGGAAGTTTTGAATATAAATCAAATGGCGTGCCTTTGCCAAAGTCGCCGCGATTGTCCAATTCGTGGCAGACTTGGTCGCATCAAAATAGTTTGAAACGGCTCACCGATGACACGTCCCAAAGTATTGCTCACCAATCCCATAGGCCGCGAAGGCATAGCAATTCTCGAAGCAGCCGCCGAGGTGGTGATTGCGCCCGACGTGACGCACGAGACGTTGCTGCGCCTGGTCAAAGACGCTGACGCGTTGTTAGTGCGTGCCTATCTGCCGGAAAACATTTTCGATGTGGCACAACGCCTGCGCGGCGTAGTGCGCTATGCGGTGGGACTCGACATGATTCCGATGGAAGCGGCAACCGCCAATTCGATACCGGTGGCCAACGTGCCGGGTGTGAATGCCGAGTCGGTGGCCGAGTATTGTGTGAGTGCGTTAATGCTGCTGACGCGCCGTATGCATCGCATGAATCACGCGCTGCGCAGCGCCGATTGGAATGCGAGCCGCGCGATCGCGGATCAGGGCACGGAACTGTCTGGCCGCACCATCGGCATCGTCGGCTTGGGCAACATCGGCCGGCGTCTGGCGGAAATCTGCCATGCTGGTTTTCGCATGCGTGTGCTGGGCAACCAGCGGCGGCTTGATGCGCTGCCGGATTTTGTGATTGGTGTGGACATCGATACGCTGTGCCGCGAAGCCGATTTCATCGCGCT
>JAYUAH010000714.1:0-3104 GCA_043741415.1 Betaproteobacteria bacterium | reverse complement strand
CTTTAAATAAAACCCTTAAAAAACAAATACTTAAGAGAATGTTTCTGCACGCACTGCAAATCAGCATTACGCATCCGGACACGGGTGCCGCGCTGCGCTTCGAGGCACCACTACCGGCTGAACTCGAAGCTTTTCTTTCGCACTTGAATCAAGATCATCATGCCGAAGCAATTTGAGTTGCTGGTGTTCGATTGGGACGGCACGCTGATGGATTCGGCGGCGGCAATCGCGACTTCGCTGCGTTCCGCTTGTGCCGACCTGGAACTACCGGTGCCGAGTGAGGAAAAGGCGCGCTATGTGATCGGCCTTGGATTAACCGACGCGCTGAAATACCTGCTGCCGGATTTGCCTGCGGTGGGTTATCCGGCATTGCTGGAACGTTATCGCCATCATTTTCTGCGTCAGGATCGCGACACCACGTTATTCGCGGGCGCGCCCGACCTATTGCGCACGCTGCATGAACGGGGTTATTTACTGAGTGTGGCCACCGGCAAAAGCCGCCGTGGTTTGGATCGCGCATTGGAAGCCACCGGCCTGGATAAAATTTTCGACGCCACGCGTTGCGCGGACGAGAGTTTGTCCAAGCCCCATCCGGGCATGCTGCTGTGGCTGCTGGATGAACTCAACGTCACGCGCGAACGCGCACTGATGATCGGCGACACCTCGCATGACATGGAAATGGCAGTAGCCGCCGAGATCGCGCGCCTGGGTGTCGCCTACGGTGCACATCCGCGCGCGAATTTGTTGGCGCATGATCCCGTTGCTTGTCTCGATACCTTCAGCGAGCTTTCTGTATGGCTGACGACACACGCCTGATTTGTGCGAGCAGCGCGCTCGAAGAGGGCGGCGCCGGGGTGCGTTTCAAAGTGCACACCGCGGCGGGCGAGGCGCCGGCATTCGCCGTGCGCTACGACGGCAAAGTGTATGCGTATCTGAATCGCTGTGCGCACATCCCGGTGGAAATGGATTGGACCGACGGCGCGTTTTTTGATTATTCCAAGCTATACTTGATTTGTGCCACCCACGGCGCAACCTATGTGCCTGAAACCGGTGTTTGTGTGCAGGGTCCGTGTGCCGGCAAACGCTTGATCCCGGTGGCGGTCGAAGAACGCGACGGCCACATTTTACTTGTGAAGGAAACGCAACATGTCTGAAAACAACAGCAGCGGCTGGGAACGATCCGTACTCGAAAAAGTTGCATTGGCCGCGGTGACCGAACAACGCCGCGCACGCCGCTGGGGCATATTTTTCAAGATTTTGATATTCGCGTATTTGTTTGCGGTGCTGATGATTGCCATGGGCTGGTACGGCAAACGCGACGGTTTCCCCGCGAAACATACCGCGCTGGTGGAACTCAATGGCGTGATTGCCTCAGGCTCCGCGGCCAGCGCCGACGCGATGATGCAGGGCCTCGCCGATGCGTTCAAAGACAAACGCACGCAGGGCATTGTATTGCGCATCAACAGTCCTGGCGGCAGTCCGGTGCAGGCGGGTTATATCAACGACGAAATCAAGCGGTTGCGCGCGAAGTATCCAGAAATTCCGCTGTACGCGGTGGTTGAAGATGTGTGCGCATCGGGTGGCTATTACGTGGCGGTAGCGGCGGACAAAATTTATGTCAACAAGGCGAGCTTGATCGGCTCCATCGGCGTGGTGATGAATGGTTTTGGTTTTACCGGCGCGATGGATAAGTTGGGCGTCGAGCGGCGCATGCTCACTGCCGGCGAAAACAAGGATTTTCTCGATCCGTTTTCACCCATGAACGACGAGCAAAAAAACCATGCAAAACAAATGCTTACAGAAATTCACGAGCAGTTCATCGAGGTCGTGCGCAAGGGCCGCGGAAAGCGCTTGAAAGAAACGCCGGAGATGTTTTCGGGCTTGGTATGGGTGGGCCAAAAAAGTATAGAGATGGGACTGACCGATGCCATCGGCAGCGTCGAGCAGGTGGCGCGCGACGTGATCAAAGCCGAAGAGCTGGTGGATTTCACCCCGCGCGAAAACGTCGCCGAGCGCCTGGCCAAACGCTTTGGCACCTCGATGGCGGAATCGCTGGTGAAGCTCGGCGTGATGGGCACGACCGGGCCGCAGTTGCGCTAAATCACTTTCACGTGTTCGCGCTGTAGCATCGTGATCAAGGTCATCAACGGCAGTCCGATCAACGCGGTGGGATCGTCGCTGTCGATTTTGTGAACCAGTGCCACACCGAGGCTTTCGATTTTGGCGCTGCCGGCGCAATCGTAAGGTTGCTCGAGGTTTAGATAACGTTCGATTTGCGCATCGGTGAGTGGGCGAAAGTACACTGTGGTGGGCACATTTTCGAGTTGCTGCCGGCCGCTGGCGGCATCCAGAACGCATAGCGCCGTATGAAACACCACGCGCTGGCCGCGCAGGGCTTGCAGTTGGCGCACCGCGTTTTGATGATTGCCCGGTTTGCCCAACGGCGAGCCGTCAAGATCGGCCACCTGGTCTGACGCGATAATCAAGGCGTGTGGGTGCAGCGTGGCGACCGCCTGGGCTTTGGCCTGCGCAAGCCGCAACGCGGTCATCGCTGGACGCTCGCCGGGTTGCGGTGTTTCGTCGATGTCGGGCGACACCGTCGAAAACGGCAGGCCCAGGCGTTCGAGTAGGCCGCGACGGTAAGGCGACGAGGAACCCAATATCAGCGGGCGTTGGGTCATGGGTTTTCTCTGGGATTTGGTGCGGTTAAGTGCATCTAAGTATTTGCTTTTTCTGGTTTTTCTTAAAAGGCGCTTTGACAAAGCGCGAGAAAAATACTATCATTAATAGTTTCGTGTGGTGGGCATTTCCAGGTGGCACAAGCCAATTTCATCAGCATCGATAGCCTGAAACTGGTTCACGACCGGCGCACGGTTGCGGGTGCTTTGGCGGTTGCGGATTGCGCGCGGCTGGTGGAGAGTTTGCACGATAGTACCGGCCTGCTTGATTACCAGTTAGCCGGTGCGGTCGACCGCCAGGAGCGGCCGCTGCTCCAATTGCGTGTCGGTGGCGTGGTGCAATTGCAGTGTCAGCGCTGTCTGGAAGGTTTTGATCACCCTCTCGATATCGACACGGCGGTGCGGCTGGTGGCGGCAGAGGCGCTG
>JAYUAH010000713.1:0-7293 GCA_043741415.1 Betaproteobacteria bacterium | reverse complement strand
GAGGCGGTCACGTTACAAGTATTTGTTTTTTAAAAATATTTTATATCACGCTACTGCGCGGTTACGGCAGGCTGTTGACGCCACCACTGCCGCAAGTGGCGCCCGATGGCGTCGGGACTGTGCATTTGCGGGTGCGAGTAAATGTCTTCACTGGCTTTGTTTTCCGCTTCGGTGACCGCTTTGGTTTCTTTTGCTTCCTTGGCGTCTTTGGTTTCCCATTCTCTCACCAAGGCCGCGGCCTTGCCGAATGCATCTTCGAACGAGTTCGCGCGCGGCAACGCTTCCTTGAAAAACGCGCGGCCAAAATAGGTGAAGTCATTTTCATCGGCGCAGCCAAAGGACGTGCGATCATGCCGCGCCGCGGTGATCACGAGCGTGTACTCGTCCTTGATGGCGTCGATAAAGCCGCCGCTATAACACGCCGAAATCAACACGACCTTCCAGCGGATACCGCTTTCTTTGAGCATGCTGGCCAACTCTTTGGCTTGCAGGCCGCGCAGCGACATATGGCTCTGGTTGAGCGAAAACTCGTGGTCGCGCGAGCCGTGGCTGGTGAGAAAGAAAAACAAAATATCTTCCTGCTTGTCCATGCGTTCGGCGATGCCCTTGAGCGCTTCGCGCACGCTGGTGCGCGTCGCCATCGGCACGGTGGCAACGGTATTGCGGCTATTGATCAATACGAGTGAGCGGCTGTTCATGTTGAAACGTTTGGCGAATTGATCGTGCACAAACTCGACCTCGCGGCGGAATACTTCCTGCGAGCCGTCGCCCGCGACCGCCAGCAGGTACATATTGCTTTTGCCGGGCTCGCGGCGCGCGAGCGAGGCCAGCGCGGCATCCAGCAGGCGACGCTGGCCGTAGAGCGCGGTCTCGACGTTTTCCTTAAACTTCTGTTCTTCCGCGATATTTTCGAGCGTGCCGTAGCGCCAGATGCCGGTTTCGTGCGTGCGGCCATCCGCTTTGGCCGCGGCATAGGTCAGCGTGCCTTTGCCTTCATAAACGCCGCGCGCAAAGCCGCCCTTGTAGGTGTCGCCGTTGGGCAGGCGCAGCGTGCCTTGCCCGTGAAATCGCCATTGCCGGAATTCGCCTTCGTAAGTGCCGCGCTGCTTGTTGACCATCCGCCCCGTGCCCTTGAGTTCGCCTTCGGTGAAATTGCCTTCATAGGCGTCCCCACTCGCATCGGTGAACTTGCCTTTGCCGTGAAATCGCCACTTTTCGAAGGCACCTTCGTAACGTCCGCGGTCCTTGCGCGTGAATACCCCTTGTCCGGTAAATTCGCCTTCCTTGAATTCACCCTCGTACACGTCGCCACTTGTATTGGCAAACCGCCCTTTGCCCTCATAACGACCGCGTACAAATTGGCCACGATATTGCTCGCCACTCTTGACACTGAGTTCGCCCTGCCCCTCATAAAATCCAGTGCGAAACTCACCTTGATAGCGGTTGCCATCGCCGGTCATTATGCCTTTGCCGTGGTACTCGCCGTATTCGAAGGCGCCCTCATAGATATATCCTTGAGCGTGTTCCAAGCGTCCTTGGCCATGATAATAATTGTCACGAAACTCACCCATGTAAGTGGAGCCGTTTCGTAGCGTGGCAAGGCCGCGACCGTTGAGCGTGCCGACCCGGTATTCACCTTCGTAAAGGTCGCCATGGGGCGTTCGCAGCCGCCCCTCGCCGGACAAATGGCCAGCAACGAATTCTCCCTCGTAAACCGTGCCGTTACTCCATTCAATGATGCCGCGTCCGTGTAGTTTGCCGTCGACCAGTGGCCCGCAGTAACGGCCGCCATCGGGGGTGAGTGCATTGGGACGAGCACACTCTGTTGTCTGTGCGCCGTGAACACTAAGTGCGATGAGTGCGATGCACACTGCATGAACCGAAGTCCACCTCGTCATGTTGACAACACCTCAAATGATTGTGAATACGTGGATCCGGCCCTGGGGCTATTTGCTGGCGTAATACCGCCCCACCAGCTCCACCTCGTTCTTCGACCCAAGTATCACGCCCTGGCGTTGATGCAGCCTGGTCGGCTGCACATCCATAATGCGCTGCGTGCCGTTGATCGCAGCGCCGCCGGCTTGTTCGACGATGAACGACATCGGGTTTGCTTCGTAGAGCAAGCGCAGCCGGCCTTCAACGTGTTTAGCGTCGACCGGATACATGAACACGCCGCCGCGCGACAGTATGCGATACACGTCGGCCACCATCGAGGCCACCCAGCGCATATTGAAATCCTTGCCGCGCGGGCCCGTCGAGCCGGCGATGCATTCATCGATATAGCGCTTGATGGGCGGCGTCCAGTTGCGCGCGTTCGACATGTTGATGGCGAACTCTTTGGTGTCTTCGGGAATTTCGATTTTTTCTTCGGTCATGATCCAACTGCCCATGTCACGATCGAGCGTGAAGCCGACCGTGCCGTTGCCCACGGTGAGCACCAGGATGGTCGCCGGGCCGTAGACGGCGAAGCCTGCCGCCACTTGTTTCGAGCCCGGTTGCAGGAACGCTTTTTCATCCGGCTCACTCACGCCTTCGGGGCAGCGCAGCACCGAGAAAATTGTGCCCACCGACACATTGACATCAATGTTCGATGAGCCGTCGAGCGGATCGTACACCAGCAGATATTCGCCCTTGGGATAGCGATTGGGAATCGACAACGGCAAATCCATTTCCTCGGAGGCCATGGCGGCAAGATGGCCGCCCCATTCATTGGCTTCGATCAGCACATCGTTGGCGATGACATCGAGCTTTTTCTGCGCTTCGCCCTGCACGTTGTCGGTGCCGGCACCGCCCAGCACACCGGCGAGCGCGCCTTTGCTGATGGCATTGCTGATCGACTTGCACGCGCGCGCGACCACTTCAATCAGCAAGCGCAGCTCCGCCGAGACGATGCCTTGTTTGCGTTGTTGTTCAACCAGATATTGTGTGAGTGTGACGCGGCGCATAATTTCTCCTGAGTGCCCCCGGTGTATAGAATGGCGGATTATCCTTTTTCTGAGGGCGTTTTGCATCTCCATTGCGATATTCGGGTTATTCCGTGAAAAAGCTCGTCATCATCGGTGGCGGCCACGCGCATGTGGAGGTGCTGCGGCAAGTGGGCCTGGCCCGGCCACGAGATGTGGAGATCACGCTGGTCAGTCCCGACCGGTACACGCCATATTCCGGCATGCTGCCGGGATTGGTGGCCGGGCACTACACCTTCGGGCAATGCCACATCGACTTGCAGCCGCTGGCCCAGTACGCGGGCGCGCGGTTGCTGCTCGCGCATGCGCGAGCGTTGGATGCATCGCGGCGCGTGGTGACGTTGAGTGACGGCACTGAGCTCGCCTACGACGTAGCCTCCATCGACGTGGGTTGCGTGCCGCTTGCACAAGACGTTGCCGGTGTTGCACAGCACGCGATTGCAGTGAAACCGGTACGCGAATTTTTGACCGCGTGGGATGCATTGCAGGCGCGTGCGCGTGCCGGCGAGTTGCGTTCGCTTGCGGTGGTCGGCGGCGGTGCTGCAGGCGTAGAGGTACTGCTGGCGATGCAGTACCGCTTGGCGCATATGAATCTGCGCATCACGCCGCAATACAGTTTGATCACTGACACGCCAAAGGTGATGCCGCAGCATGCCGCCGGCGTGCGCGCCGTGCTGGAACGCAGTCTCGCGCGCAAGCACGTGACGCTTCATCGTGCGCTGCGCGTCACGCGGGTGCAGGCCAACGCGCTGTTCGCGCGCGATGCGGATAACCACGAGCAGCGCATCGACGCCGACGCTATCGTGTGGATCACCGGCGCCGCGCCACCGGCGTGGCTGGAAGATTGCGGGCTCGCAATGAATGATAAAAAATTTATCAATATAAACAAATACTTACAATCGACTAACCACAGTGACGTGTTTGCGGCCGGTGATTGCGCCAGCATGGAAGGCGTGGCGTATCCAAAATCCGGCGTGTATGCCGTGCGCCAGGGGCCGGTGTTGGCAGCGAACTTGCGCCGCGCGCTAAGTCACGCGGGTCACGCGGGTGGCGCGGCGTTGCTGCCGTACACACCGCAATCGCGCGCGCTGGCGTTGATCAGCACCGGTGAGCGTCACGCCATTGCATCGTGGGGGCCGGTGTCGTTTCACGGCAACTGGGTGTGGCGCTGGAAAGACCGTATCGATCAGGCGTTCATGCACAAGTATCGCGTGTAACGTTCACACCCACGCTCACGCAATCGGTTGCGCTTTCTCGCGTATCCATTGCGACAGCAACCATTTTTCGCCGCGAGTGGTGGGTAGGCCGGTGTGCAGGGTGTTCATGTCGCCCGCACCGTCGGCACCGACGTTATCAAACACCAGCGCCTCGCCAACCTCGCCGCGAAACGTGATGCCGATTTTAGGAAACGCTGTTTCGCCGCCTTGGTAACCGGCATTCAAGTAGACGAGGCAGGTTTTGATGCGCTGCCCGCGGATACGCATTTCCTCGGCGTAACCGGGCCGCGACGGATGAAAAAAATCGATGTGCGGTTTATAGGTTTCGCCGCCGGCATAATGCAGCACTTCCATCGGCTCCAGCGCGTCAAAGGTGACGCCCGCCGCGCGGGCGATACGTGCGCGGACGAGTTGCATCACCACATCGGTGTCGATCAGCGAATAGGCGGCATTGGTGTTGTTGCGCATCGGATCGATTTTCAGCGCGCCGCTGTGCGCATCGAATACCTGCGCGCGCTGCAGGCGCGGCTTCGATTGCTCGATCAGGTATTTGCACAGTGCGAGCGGCAAAAAGCCGCTGTGCGCTGCGAAGCGGGGTATGTCGTGCAGCACGCGGGTATGGGGTGCTACGAGCCACGGTGCTACGTCATCGGCACTATGCATGCCCGTCGTTGCAAGCAATTGGCGTTGCCGCACGGCCGGCTTATGGCCGAGGTCTGCTGCGCGTTGCAACGCTTCGAAGGCATCGCGCCAGCTTTGCGCGCGGCCCACGCCCGCTGCCGCCACCAGCGCAAGATAGGCCCACGCCTCAGGGTCGTCCTGGCGCGCGGCTTCGTTCAGCAGTTCCAGGCCGTCCCGCGGCGAGAACGGCGCATCGCGGCCCACCATCAGTCGCGCGGCGAGTGCGGTGATGGCGCGTGGATTGCCCGCGTACTGGGCGCGTACGAGTTTTTGAAATTCTGCGTCGGGCGCCGCTGGATATTCCGCCATGACCGTGTGCGTATCGTTAGAGACTGCCCAGCACCTTGCCCCATTTAGGGTCGGGGCGATGCAGCATCTTGTTGCCCGCTGCATGCAGCGCGGCCCAGGTGGTCGACAGAATGTTGAGCAATACCGGCTTGCCGAATTCGGCTTCGAGCATCGGCACGGCATGGATCGCAAACCACAGGCCGCCGGGCATCAGCAGCGCCTGCGCTTGCGGTGTTTCACGCAACACCTGGCGGCCCAATTCGAGCGCGAGGTCGTGATCGTCGCCGGCAATCGACTGTTTGTTCTGATCGAGCGAACGTCCGCGCGAACGGCAGGCGAGTACTGTTATGCCCGCTTCGGCCAGGTAATTCGTGAGCATGGTATTCACGGCGTCGGGCCAACGTGTCGCCAGCGCGATTTTCGTCGCACCGAAATGCTTCAACGTGGCGATATGCGCTTCAAGGTCGGTGTCGCATGGTAGCCCGGTGCGTTTCTCGGCCTCGGCGAGAATTTCGAGCATGCGTTTGCGTCCGAGCGCGGAGGCCACCGGCACGCCGGAGAGCGATAGGCGATCGACTTTTTTCTTCGCCAGCAAATCAAAGCGATCCCACAACGTTGGTAGATTTTCTTCGACCGCGGCGAGGCTGTACTCGCGCAAGTTAAGACCAGTAGTCACCAGCATCATGCCTTCGGGCGCGACGCGATAGAACTGATAGGCATCCTGATCGGTATAAAGATGTGGAATGACGTAGCCGAGCTGATACCACGGGTTGATGATGCTCATCTTGTTAAGTTCCTGTTGATCGTTGTGCGGAGGTTATAGCAGAGCATGGCGGACAAAAATACTGTGCATTCATTTGGTTGTGATACATGCGTAATTATTGTTTATAATCAAATACTTATTGCTTTTCGACTGTAATTGACTCAGTGCGGTGCGCAAGGCGCGCTAGCTACTACCGTGATCTCTCGGATTTGGGCTATGCTTTACGAGTAAACGCGCGCGCGAAGTTGTGGTGACGCAAGTGAAGTCTGAACAGAATGATGAGTTTTGCGCCGAATACAAACGCGACGATGTGGGCTTCATTGTGCGTCGCATGCGTGACTATGAGATTTGTTTATGAGAGTGGATCATGAGTGACATCTTCATCAGCTACGCCAGTGCAGATCGAGATCGAGCCAAAGTGGTTGCCGAAACCCTCACGGCACGAGGTTGGACCGTGTGGTGGGATCGTGTCATTCCTCCGGGCAGGGAATTTGACGAGGTTATCGAAGAGGCGCTCGACGCGGCCCGTTGTGTAGTTGTGCTGTGGTCAAAAACTTCAGTCGCTTCGCGCTGGGTGAAAACAGAGTCTGCGGAGGCGATGCGACGCAAAGTACTGATCCCGGTACTCATTGACGACGCCAAAATTCCCCTGAAATTTAGACGGCTGCAAGCCGCGGATTTGTCGCAATGGCAAGGTGAGCCCGATCATCCCGAGTTGTTGAATTTCTTGCAGTCGCTCGATACCCATGTGCGAGACGCGCAGAATCCCGCGCCGCCGCAATTCGCGGCAGATCGCCCTGCGAGCGCATCGTTCAATCAAGCCAGAGATGAATCGGTGTTTCGTCCATCGCCACCCACCGCGAGCCCGCCGCACGCGCCTATACGCTCAGGTGTGCCAACGACTGTGGTGATTGCCGTCGGGGCTCTTGTGGCAATAGTTGTCGGCGTGATCGCCTATAGTGCGCTGCGGAATCAGGTAAATCCAGACGTCCTGGTCGCGCCGCAACCCGCACCGCAGCTCGCCTCACAGCCTGCACCACAGCCCACGTTACAGCCCGCGCCGCAAGCGCAGCCACAAACGCCGCCGAGTCCGATCAATATCGGCGGCGTGTGGCGCGACGCCACGGGTGGCGTACATCAGATCCGGCAGGCAGGGAGCCAGTTTGAGGTCATCACCGCCAACCCCAGCACGGGTTATGCCTCGCAAGGCGCAGGCACGGTTAACGGACGGCAGGTGACTACTAATTTTCAGACCAATTTACCGTCCACCGGACGCGCTGTCGGAACGCTGGCAACGGACGGGCAGTCGATCAGCGGAACCGTCGCTGACAGTCGGCTGGGTCAATACGGGTTGATGATTTATCGATAGCGGCTGGCTTGT
>JAYUAH010000712.1:0-7297 GCA_043741415.1 Betaproteobacteria bacterium | reverse complement strand
GGCCGAGATTTTGATTAAAAACTGGCATTCGCTGATGCCGCTGAAGCAGAACGAACGTTCAGTGGTGAAAAAAGGCGCCGAAAGCGATGAAGCTTACACCCGCCGCGTGCTGGGCAAGCTGGCGACCTATCGCGACATGGTCGTGATCAACGATGAGGCGCATCACGCGTATCGCATACCAGCCGATATCAAGGTCAAGAAGAGCGATGATTTTGATCCCGACGAAGCAACGCGCTGGATTGAGGGGCTGGATCGCATCCATAAGACGCGGCGAATTTTGCGCTGTTTTGATTTGTCGGCAACGCCGTTTGCACCGACCGGGCGCGCAATACCGAGCAGGGGTTGTTTGACTGGATCGTGTCCGACTTTGGCCTGAACGATGCGATTGAAGGCGGCCTGGTGAAGACGCCGCGCGTGGTAGTACGTGACGATGCGCTGCCGGACGCACGCACGCTGCGGCCCAAGCTGTATCACCTGTATCGCGATGACGAGGTTGCTGTCGATCTCAACCGCCGTGGCGCACAGCAGCACGAGGCGGTGCCGCTGCTGGTGCAGCACGCCTACACCTTGCTGGGCGCAGACTGGCGCAAGGCGCTGGCGGATTGGAAGAGCGGCGGTCATGTGTCGCCGCCCGTGATGCTGACGGTGTGTAACCGCACCGAGACAGCGGCACGCGTTGAACATTACTTCAGCAAAGGCGACGCCCATTGGCCGGAACTGCATGCGCCGGATCGCACGCTGCGCGTGGATTCCAGGGTGCTGGAAAAGGCGGAGTTGGGTGAAACCGCCACGGCTAATAAGGACTACGAACTGCGGCTGCAATCCATCGTGAGGGCGGCAGCTATCCCTGAAGACCGCAAGGAGCGCCTGCGCGGCTTGAAGAAAGAGGAATTGCTGCGCGAGATTGTCGACAACGTCGGCAAGCGCGGCACTGCCGGACAGGATTTGCAGAATGTTATTTCAGTGGCGATGCTGTCTGAGGGGTGGGACGCAAAAAACGTAACGCACATCATGGGCTTGCGCGCCTTCACCAGCCAGTTGCTGTGCGAGCAGGTGATCGGGCGTGGTTTGCGCCGGGTGTCGTACGAGACGGACGAGCACGGGTTGTTCAAACCCGAATACGTGAACGTGTTTGGCGTGCCGCTGTCGATATTTCAGGATGTCGGCGAGGGCGGCGATCCACCGCCGCCACCGAAAGCCAGCACGCAGATTGAAGCGTTGCCGGAGCGCAACGTTTATGAAATCCGCTGGCCCAATGTATTGCGCATTGATGCGGTGGTGCGGCCTTTGCTGGCTGTGGATTGGGACAAGGTTGAGCTGATTACGCTGGACCCTGCCAACACGCCCATCTCAGCAGAAATTGCACCGGCACTGGGCGGCGCAACGGACTGGAACAAGATTCACGTTATTGATCTGGAGTTATTGCCGGAAGAATTCAGGCTGCAGCGGCTGACCTTCAAGGCAGCACGCAAAGCGTACGACGAAATGAGTCAGTGCTTTACGGGCAGCCGTGAGTATCTGGTGTTTCAGTTGATCAAGTTGGTTGAGGCATTCTTTGACTCAGACAAGATCAAGGTGCCCTCACTATTTCACCAAGAGCCGCTGCGTAAACGGATACTTGTTGCACTGAATATTGATGTGGTGGTGCAGCACCTGCTGCGCTTTGTAATCCCGCAAAATCAGGAACGCATCGAGCCGGTGTTTGATGAAGAAAACCCGATAGGATCAACGGCATACATGCGGACGTGGTACACGACCAAAGTATGTCATCCGACGCAGCGCTCGCAAATCAGCCATATGGTTGCGGATAGTGCGTGGGAGCAATATGCCGCAAATCTGTTTGAGAAAAGCGAAAAGATAGCGGCTTACGCCAAGAACGATCATCTGGGATTTCAGATTTACTACGTCTGGAATGGCGTACGACGGCGGTTCATACCGGATTTTCTTTTGCGCCTGGCAAATGGCAAGACGCTGGTGCTGGAGATCAAAGGCGAAGACAGCGAGCAAAACCGGGCCAAGCGCTCCGCACTTGATGTTTGGGTGAAAGGGGTCAATGCGAAGGGCGGCTTTGGCTCTTGGTGCTGGGATGTCGCGTTTCAGCCCGCGCAGATATACGACATCGTGGAAGCTGCGTCGACGTAGGTGCGGGAGTGGCATTTCTGCGAGAGTTCGTTGATGCAATGCGCGCTGGATGAACGCGTGCTTTCAACTACAATGGCGCCCTCATCAAGGAGTGCTTTCCATGGACCAACCCGAAAAAAATCCCTTAGCCGAAGCAAAAAGCGAAACCCAGACGCTGTGCGAGTTTTTGGCGTCGATTAAGTATGAAGCGCTGCCATTGGACGTGGTGTCGCGCACTGAGGATTTTTTTCTCGACTGGCTGGGTTCGGGTCTCGCGGGCAAAGGGTCGCGCCCGGTGTTGGCGCTGGAAAAATTCGCGCAAGCCATGGGGCCTGCAAACGGGCCGTCGGAGATTTTGACCACGCGCGGGCGCACCTCGCCGTTTTTTGCGGCACTCATCAACGGTGCTGCATCGCATGTGGTGGAGCAGGACGATGTGCACAACGGCTCGGTGTATCACCCGGCGACTGTCGTGTTTCCGGCGGTGCTGGCGGCGGCGCAGGAGGTGGGCGCATCGGGCAAAGAATTGATCGCGGCGTCGGTCGCGGGTTACGAATGCGGCGTGCGCGTGGGCGAGTTTCTCGGGCGCTCGCATTACAAGGTGTTTCATACTACGGGCACCGCGGGCAAACTCGCGGCAGCGGCGGGCGTGGCGCATATCCTCAAACTCGATGCGCAGAAAATGCAGCATTGCATCGGCTCGGCCGGCACCATGGCGGCGGGGCTGTGGGAGTTTTTGCGCGATGCGGCGGATTCCAAACAACTGCACACGGCCAAGGCGGCAGCGGATGGTTTGATGGCCGCTTACATCGCGCGCGATGGTTTCACTGGCGCGTATCGTATCCTCGAGGGAAAGCAGGGCATGGCGGCGGGCATGTCGAGTGATGCTGATCCGGCGAAACTCATTGATGGTCTCGGCACGCGCTGGGGCATGACAGAAACCTCGTTCAAGTTTCATGCCTCGTGTCGCCACACGCATCCGGCTGCGGATGCACTGCTGAAAGTCATGCAGGATCACAAACTCAAGCACGATGACATCACCAGCGTCACCGCGCATGTGCATCAGGGCGCCATCGACGTGCTGGGGCCGGTGACTGATCCGCAGACCATTCATCAATCCAAATTCTCGATGGGCTTCGTGCTCGCGCTCGCCGCGCTGCACGGACGCGCGGGGCTGGCGGATTTCACCGAGGCATCGCTCAAAGATCCGGCCACACGCGCGTTTCACGACAAAGTGAACATGGTGCTTGATCCGGTGGTCGATGGCGCTTATCCGAAACGCTGGCTGGGGCATGTGACTGCTAAAACCAAAGATGGCCGCACGTTGGAAGGTAAGGTGTCCTCGCCCAAGGGTGATCCGGACAACACGTTGTCCCGTCCTGAAATCGAAGACAAGGCGGTGCGGCTCGCGGGGTATAGCGGTGGGGCGGGCGAGTCGGAAATGGGGCGGGTGATACAGCGGGTTTGGCGGTTGCGGGATGAAACGAGCGTTCGGGATTTTTTGCGGTAACCCGTAGGGCGGATAAGCGTAGCGCCATCCGCCGGGCGAACGTGGCGTCGCAAATTCATTCGGCGGAAGGCGCTGCGCTTTTCCGCCCTACGTTTTTTTAAGAGGTAATTTTGTGACCCTCGTCGAACAACTCAGCACCTACGCTGCCAACCTGCGCTACGAAGATTTGCCGCCGGAAGTCATCAACACTGCCAAGCGCGTGATCATTGATTCCATCGGTTGCGCGCTCGGTGGCTATGACAGCGCGCCGGAAAAAATCGCGCGCGAGCTGGCGGATATGACGTCGAGCAAGCAGCCGGCAACGGTGATGGTCAGCGGCCTGAAAACCAGCCCGGAGCTTGCGACGTTTGCCAACGGCGTGATGATCCGTTTTCTGGATTACAACGACGGCTACACCAGCACCGGCGAATCGGGACATCCGAGCGACAGCATTGCAGCGGTGCTCACGGCTGCGGAAATCAATAAGCGCACGGGCAAGGACGTGATTCTGGCCACGGTGCTGGCGTACGAAATATTTTGCCGTATTTGCGATGAGGTCGATTTGAAGCCGCTGGGTTATGACCACGTGACGGTGGGTGGCATGGCCAGCGCGGCGGCGGCGGGGTGGTTGTTCGGTCTGAAAGGTAAACAATTTGAGCATTGCATGCAGTTGGGCATCGCGCCAAACAATGCGCTGTATCAAACGCGCATCGGTAATGTGTCGATGTGGAAGGGCTGCGCTTACGCCAATGCCTCGCGCAATGCGGTGTTTGCCGCCATGCTGGCGGCGCGCGGCATGACCGGGCCATCGCCGATATTCGAGGGTGTCGGTGGCTACTTTAAAGCCGTAGCGCGCAAGACCTTTACGCTGGATAAGCTCGGTGGACAAAATGGCGCGCCGTTCAAGATCATGGAATGTTTGATCAAGCGTTTTCCGCTGGGGCAATATTCGCAGACGGTGTGCGAGGCCGCGCTGCAAATGCGCGAGAAGATCAAGTCGCCCGATGACATCGCCGAAATTCAGATTGAAACCGTGACTACGGCGATTGTGCTGATGGCCGATGCGCCCGAGAAATGGGAGCCGCCTAATCGCGAGACTGCCGATCACAGCATGCCCTACACCGTGGCGGTGGCGCTGATTCATGGCGATGTGCAGGAAGAACATTTCGACCACGCGCATGTGTTCAACCCCGCGATACGTGCGCTGACACGCAAGGTCAAAATCAAGGCGTCCGCGGAGGCCGATAAACACATGCCGGGTGCGATGCGTTGTTACTTCAAGCTGATTACCCAATCGGGTGAGACCTTCAGCGCGGTCGTTGATCATCATCGCGGGCATTTCAAAAATCCGATGACCGATGCCGATATCGCAAAGAAATTTCGAACGTTAGCCCACAAAGTGTTGTCAACCACTCAGGCTACGCGCTTGCTTGAGCGCTTGTCGCAGTTAGAAGATGTTGCCGATGCCGGCGAAATTTTGCGCTTGACCTTGCACTAGAGTTCAGGAGGTGGTATGCACGTAAGTATTTGTTTTAAAACAATATTTACAGTTTCTATGATTGTGCATGCGATGCCGGCCCTGAGCGCCGACGCGGCTTATCCGGCGCGGCCCATCCGTATGCTGGTGCCATTTGCTGCCGGCGGCGGTGCCGATACGCTGGCGCGCATTATTACACCGAGGCTGCACAACGCGATGGGCCAGGCGTGGGTGGTCGACAACCGGGGCGGCGCAGGCGGCAATCTGGCGGCAGAGATTGTGGCGGACGCGAACCCCGACGGCTACACCACGTTCATGGGCTTCAACACCGTGCTGACGGTGAATCCGTCGTTGTATAAGTTGCCGACTGACATGGAAAAAGATTTTCTGCCGGTGACCATGCTGGCCACTGCGCAGTACATCCTGGTGCTGCATGCCAGCGTGGCGGCACACAATCTGAAAGAATTTATCGCGTTGGCCAAAGCCAAACCGGGCGGCTACAACTATGCATCGGCGGGCATCGGCAGTCCGTTGCATCTGGCGGCAGAGCTGTTTCAAAAGCGCGCCGGCGTGAGCATGACCCACATTGCCTATCGCGGTGGCGGGCCGGCGGTGACTTCGGTGCTGGGTGGTGAAACGCAGGTGCTGTTTGCCAGCGTTGCCTCGTCGATACAGCACGTTAAAAGTGGACGGCTGAAAGCATTGGCGTCCACCGGTGCCAAGCGTTCGAAAGTGGTGCCGGAGTTGGAGACGCTGGCGGAGCAGGGCTTTCCCGGATTTGATGTGAGTTCGTGGTATGCGTTGTTGTTGCCGGCAAAAACGCCGGCGACAATCATCAAGCGCTTACATGCCGAAGCGGTAAAAGTGATGGGGCTTTCGGAAGTGCGGCAGGCAATGTCGCATCAGGGGCTGGAGCCGGAAACCAGCACGCCGCAAGAACTCGCCGCGCGCATCAAGGCCGAAACGGCCGTGTGGGCGGGCGTGATCAAGGATGCGGGTATCAAGGCGGAGTAGTGGTTAATTTTGCAGCGCGCAGAACCACTCAGTATCGAATGGCTGCGAAGCCGCTTCTCGGGCCTGCGGGGCGCCGCGGCGCCTAACGTCTATTGCGACACCGAACAACTTCCCGGCGAAGATCAGCAGCGGCCCGCATCGGTGCTGGTGCCGGTGATTGCGCGCCTTGAGCCTACGGTGCTGTTCACGGTGCGTGCGAGTCATTTGCGCAGGGGTTCCGGGCAGATCAGTTTTCCCGGTGGCGTAGCCGAGCGCGCCGACCCCACGCCGGAGCACACGGCGCTACGCGAAACCTTTGAGGAAATCGGGCTGCCTGCCGAGTGCGTCGAAATCATCGGCCGGCTCGCGCATTACGTCACCCGCGCAGGCCACTGCATCACGCCGGTGATCGGGCTGGTGCAACCGCCCTTGGTGCTGCAGCCGAACCACGACGAAGTCGCTGAGATATTCGAGGTGCCGCTCGCGTTTGTGCTCGATCCGCACAACCACCTGACCCACTCGCATCAGTCCAACGGGCGGTTGCGGCACTACTATGCTGTGCAATACGGGGACTACTACATTCGTGGTGTGACGGCCGGATTGCTGGTCAACTTATACCGGCATGTTGTGGGCGGCTAATTCCGAATGGGCGGTTAATTCCGCTCGCGTGGATCGAGTCGATTCAATCGGCCTTGATATTCGCATCGCGGATCACGCGCCCCCATTTCTCCGACTCCGCTTTCATGAAGGCGCCGAACGATCGCGGATTGCTGTCGACCGGGTCGGTGCCCTGCGCGATGAGTTTGTCGCGCGTTTCAGGTAGAGCCATGGCTTTGACGAGTTCGCCGTGCAGCCGCTCGATCACGTGGGCGGGTGTGCCTGCGGGTGCGACAATGCCGTACCAGTTTACGACTTCAAAACCTTTGAGCGTTTCGTTGGCGGCGGCGACTTCGGGCAGAAAATGTAGACGCTTGGGCCCGGTGGTGGCTGCCGCTCGTACTCGTCCTGACTTAACGTGAGGCAGGCCGATGGGCACCGCATCAAAGCCGTATTGCACCTGGCCCGCGATGACGTCGTTAAATCCTGGTGCGCTGCCTTTGTACGGCACGTGCATGCCTTTGATGCCGGCCGCCATGTTGAGCAACTCGCCCGCGAGTTGCGGCAGGCTGCCCGCGCCGCTGGAATAAAAATTGATTTTGCCGGGATTGGCTTTGATG